>JAHBSH010000029.1 GCA_019639215.1 Acidobacteriota bacterium | reverse complement strand
ATAGAGCTGTTGGGACGGACGGTGTAAATAGACCCGTCTATCATCTGTATCGTCGCCCGGCCGTCCGCCTGTGTCTGGATAGTATCTCCGGCGGCCGCATACATCTGTTTTGTCACGACCACGGTCTCACGCGTCGAGGTGCGGGTAATTCGGACGTCACCTTCGAAGGAGATTATGCGGGCGGCATCCTTTGGAATATCGCCAAGCTCATCAGAAGAGAACAAGGCATTCTGTATCGCCCATTTACCGCCGAAATAAAGCCCAACAAGCAAAACAGCAAGCAGTATCAGGCCGATGATCGTACTCTTGCGAATACGCCACCAGTCAACATAGAACTTGCTGTATTGGTTATTGCTCATTGGGCAAGCTTATTCCTCTTCTGCCGTCTCGCTCTCAGCCTCCGGCGCGGCATGAGCCTCTTTCTTCTGAGTAGGAAAGAGAAGCGAGGCAATAATAGACAGAACGATCGCCGTCACGACCACACCCAGAGAAATGTTTATCATTTCTTCCTTGAACTCGTGTGCAAGAAAACGTCTGACAAAATCGCCTACCACGCCTGATTCGCCAAAGGCCATGACATATCCGCCTGCCAGCATCGGTAACAGCATCTTGACGCCGATAAAGGTAAGGATAAATGCCAGGCCGATCTTGAGATAGTGGAACCTATCCGCAATATCGGCAAGTAAAAAGAAGAATGTCCTGAGGCCGAGTATGGCGAATATGTTTGATGTATATACGATGAACTTGTCTGTCGTAATACCAAATATCGCCGGTATCGAATCAACCGCGAAGATAAGATCGGTAAATTCGACCACGACCAGCACGAGGAACAGCATGGTTCCTGTCAGCACACCATTCTTTCTTACGAAGAACTTGTCCCCTTCATAGGTTTTTGTGATGGGAATATAGCGCGTGGTGAATCTGACAATGCCCGAATCGCCCGGATCAAAATCATCATCCGTGGTGCCGAACATCTTAAGTCCGGTATAAATAAGGAACGCACCGAAGATATAGATTATCCAGTGAAATCTTTCGACCAGTTCGGCACCGGCAAATATCATGATCATGCGCATTATGAGCGCACCCATGATGCCCCAAAAAAGCACCCTGTGCTGGTATTGTTTGGGCACCTTGAAATAGCCAAAGATCAAAAGAAAGATAAAGAGGTTATCGACCGATAGAGAAAGTTCTATCAGATAACCCATCAGAAAAAGCTTTGCCTGCTCAGTTGCCAGTGACCAGTCTTGATAATGATTGCCGACCTGGAAATAAAGAAAAACGTTGAAACCGAGCGCCAGCGATACCCAGACAATGGCCCATGAAAATGTTTCCTTGCGTGTCGGGACATGAGCATGACGATTGACAAAGCCGATATCAACTATCAATGCTCCGATAACAATGCCGAAGAATAGTAACCATACCCACAACGGATGTTCTACTGGTGTCATATATTTTCAGAAATATCAAAACGGCATAAATAGAGCCGAAATGAATATTCTATCTGATAATACGGCCTTAAAGCATCTCTAACCTGCAAAAAACCTTGCCTTGCCGGGTCATTGGGTATCATTACGCAGCAGATATTCCACGATATTTACTATCTCAGCAAGTCCTGCCACATCTATTTCAGAAAAATCCGAAAGGTTCTCGCTGTCCACGTCCAGAACACCGAAAACCTCTCCGTTAGGCAGGAATATCGGCAAAACTATCTCTGATCTAGAGGCAGAACTGCACGCGATATGGCCCGGAAATTCATCTACATTGGGAACGATAACGGTTTCACGTGTTGTATAGGCATGGCCGCAAACGCCTTTATCAAGGTCGATCCGAGTACACGCAACAGGCCCTTGAAATGGGCCAAGAACAAGTTCGCCCTGTTTTTCTATGTAAAACCCGACCCAGAAAAAGCCAAAGGCCTCTTTCAACGCCGCTGCAATATTCGCAAGGTTTGCAATAATGTCAGGCTCGCCCTCAACAAGGGCTTTGACCTGCGGAAGCATTTCAGCGTATAGGATCTTTCGGTCAGACGTTTGCGAAAATATCAAATTCTCAGCCATACATCGAGTTTAGTCGCCGTTTTAATTCTCCGCAAACATTAAAGCTGCGGGCTATGACGAGACCTCAGATCAAATTGTTGCGAGCGGTGGCCGCAGCTTCGGCTGCCAGAGCAGCATCATTGGCGGTTGTCGTTATATGTCCCATCTTGCGGCCGGGGCGAGGATCGGTTTTGCCGTAAAGATGTATCTTTACATCGGGGTCTTTCATGGCGGCGGCCCAGTTCGGTTCGCCATTTGCCCATACATCGCCGAGCAGGTTTGCCATAGCGGCAGGGCGGTAAAATGCGGTCGAACCGAGCGGCAGGCCACAAACGGCGCGAACCTGCTGTTCAAACTGTGAGGTCACGCACGGGCCAAAGGTCAAATGACCGGAATTGTGCGGACGCGGAGCGATCTCATTGACAAGAAGATCTCCGCCGGACGTCAAGAAAAACTCGACGCACATCGTGCCGACATAAGAGAATTTTTCGGCAATGTTACGTGCTATCTCTACCCCCTCGGCATAGACCTTTTCAGAGACAATGGCAGGAGCAAATGAAACGTCCAGAATGTGGTTCTTGTGTTCATTTTCGATAATGCCGTAATGGGCAAATTCTCCGTCCTGGCCTCTGGCGCATACGACCGAAACCTCTTTTTCAAAATCTACGAACGCTTCAAGCACGGCGTCATTTCCTTTCATGGCCGCAAACGCCGCTTCAAGATCGTCCGCAGACACGATCTTTGCCTGACCTTTGCCATCATAGCCAAAACCGGCGGTCTTTAGAACGCACGGTGTTCCGATCTCATCAACGGCATTCTTCAATTCGTCCAACGTGCGGATATGTCGAAAGGGCGTGACCGGAAAACCGTTGCCGGCAAGAAAGGTCTTTTCGCGAAGACGGTTCTGAGTGGTGTGAAGTATCTCGCCTTTTGGATGAACATCAACGAATTGTGCCGCCGCTTCGACCGTCGCTGACGGGACATTCTCAAATTCGAAAGTTATGACATCAACAGATCGTGCAAACTTTCTTACGGCGTCCAGATCGTCATAAGAAGCTGCCGTTTCGGCGTCTGCAGCCTGTCCGGTTGGGGAGTTGCTGTCCGGCGAAAATGTGTGAACACGATAGCCCATCTTGCTCGCCTCAATGGCAAACATGCGGCCAAGCTGTCCGCTGCCGAAAATGCCGATGGTCGAGTTTGGAGAAATTGTCTTCATCAATCTACATCAGCCTGTCTGGCGGCAGCGGGAAATTTGATATAAAGAGCGGCGACGCCGTTAGAAATAGCCGCGGGATTGGCGGATTCCAGATTTGTCAGGACGATAATGGTGACCTTTTCATCTGGAAAACGGGTAAGATCAGTGCGGAAACCGCTCAGACTGCCGCCGTGGCCGATGCGCTTTTTGCCGCGATAGGTTCCGGTCTGCCAACCGAGGCCGTAGGGAGCGTCGGTTCCGTCATTTAGCTTGAAAGCCGTCCACATTTGCTTTCGGGTTTCGGCCTTCAATACCTTTTCGGAATCGATCGCCGCGTTAAAAGCGACAAGGTCATCGACGGTCGAAAGAAATGCTCCGCTTGGCCGCAGGCTGCGAAGTGACTCGATGTTTTCTGTAACGCCGTTTTTTAACGCGTAAGCGCTCACGCGACCCATCACCAGATCAGTGTTGGACGTCGTGCGGGTCGATGTCATTCCGGCAGGAATAAAAACGCTGTCTTTCATATATTCCGGCCATGGCTTTCCGCTGACGCGAGCAAGAATCTCTGCCAGCATAAAATAACCGACGTTGCAGTATTCATATTTGTCGCCGGTCGGAAATCTTAACGGCAGAGGGTATGCGGTCTTTATCACATCGGCGTCCGGTTGTATCAGCAGGCCGCTAAAACCGGGTGCCTCGCGGACGATGCCTGACGTATGACTCAGCAGGTTGCGGACCGTTATGCTAGACCATGTGTCAGGTGCATCGGGAAAATATTTGCTTACCTTGTCGTCAAGGCCGACTTTGCCTTGCTCGACAAGCTGTAAAATGCCGACTGCGAGCATCGGTTTGCTGAGTGAGGCGATCTTGAACACGCTGCCGGGACCGACCGGCGTATCCAATTCGATACTCGCCTTTCCGTAATCTTTTCTTTTTACGATCTTGCCGTCTTTGACGACCACCAATGCCAAACCGGGGATCTTTTGCCGTGCCATCTCGGCGGCGATCAGGTCATCGACATCATCGGCAAAAGCATTTTCGACGAAGAATAATGCGACGAAAAACAAAACGAACAAAAATACGGCGGGGTTTCGTTTCAACATAAATACCTCCTTTGCACATAACGCTGACAGCGGCATGATGGTTTCTTCAAATTTTTTCAGTGTTCTTTTCGATATTCTGAAACAGTAAGCGATGCTGCTCTTCCAGCAGACGATACATATATCTTTTTACAGGCAGCGGTGTGCTTACCGAGATATGTTCGTTTATTGTCGTGCTGTTTTCAAACGAGTCGAGAAAGAAATGCATCTCTATCTTTGTCAGGCCCGCAACTGATGCTTTTATGATCACCTCATCAATATCTCTCGTCGCAATGTTTGCCTTGTAGGTAAATTTATACGGGATCGGCCCAAATTTTACTCTCTCATAGACCTTATAATTGCCGCCGCCAAGATCGGTCATTTTATATATCAAAGGGTGAACCGAGACAAATTTGTCCGGCTGTGTCAGATGGTCAAACACAGATCTTTTATCTGATCTCACATTAAATTGCAGCTGCATCTTTTGGGGCAATAGAAAGAATTTAAAGTATTTTGAGGCGAATGATCATTGACCAATACGGGTAAAGTATTCGCAAACTACCTGCATATCTTCGGTTGGGTGTTCGCCGTGCGGCTGCATCTCGCGTTTGTAAAATTCCCAATGAACGTCGCGCCAATATTGCAGGCTCTTGTCGCCTTCGCCTTCGATAAATGCGTATTCGGCGGTAACGTCTTTGAATTTGACTACCTCGACTTTGGTCACTTCGATAACAGCTTTCGGTTCACCTTCCCAATCTGTAACGATGCTCAGATCACCGACCGCAGGCATCTTTTCGTCAAACTTTTCTATCGCCCAAACCGAAGAGGTCGTCGCCCGCTTGATGCCCTCTACAACCAGATCCGCACATTCATCAGCATCTTTTTTGTTGTCGCAAAAATAATCTGCGACTGGCACATCACGTCCCGCATACGCCGGATTTTCTGTTACAAATCTTTCCCAAAAGGTCTTTAAATTACTCATTTAAAGTTCGGTATTCAAAACCGTATCGGTTTGATTTTGGCGGAAGTCATGAAGTTTTTTGCGGAGGTCGGGGCGTGAGTTTGCCAGTATTGATATGGCGAGCAGAGCGGCGTTCTTTGCTCCGGCTTCGCCGATTGCGAGCGTGCCGACCGGAACTCCGGCGGGCATCTGCACGATGGACAGCAGCGAATCCATTCCGCTAAGAGCCTTGCTCTGAACAGGCACGCCCAGAACGGGCAAAACCGTCTGCGAAGCGCACATTCCCGGCAGATGAGCTGCACCGCCTGCACCGGCTATTATCACCTCAAAGCCGTTCTGCTCTGCTGTCTTGGCAAAATCAAAAAGCAAGTCGGGCGTGCGGTGTGCCGAAACGATCTTGGCTTCGTAAGCAACGCCGAAGTCCGCCAAAATATCAGCCGCGGCCTGCATGGTCGGCCAATCGCTCTTGCTGCCCATTATTATTGCGACCAATGGTCTTTCAGACATGATCTATTTTTTATCAAGCTCCGCCTGGACGACGGATGCGAATTTGTCCCAAGCCTTGATGGTCGTTCGCCAATAGACCACCTCTCCGGTTCTGCTTATCACAACGTTTTTCGGATAACCCGATACGGCAAAATTCTTCAATACATCACCGGCGTCCGTCGCCTGCAAGTAATCAGATCTGTTATCGGCAAGATACTTCTTTACGTTTGCTGCCGGATCGCCCGTCATCGCCAAAAAGACCACATCGTCGTTCCCTTTATACTTGCCGGCAAAATCGTTAAGGCTTGGTGTCATTGCCCGGCATATCGGACATCCGATAAACCAAAAATTCAGTACAACGACCTTTCCGCGAAGCTGTTCGTATGAGATCTTTTTGCCGTCAACCGTTCTGACCGTGAAATCCTGAACACGCATTCCTTCCTGACCGATCTTTTGCAGGCGAAATTCGATCGTTCCGTCCGGCCTGATGCGTTGCAAAGTGCGGTCCGGGTAGTTCGGGTTCGCCATGCGCATATCAACGAACTCATTATTCGAGATCTCGTTTCCGTCAGGGTCAAGATAGACGATCTTTGGTGTCTGAGGCTTTGCGGCAGAGGTTTGCGTCCCATTCGCCGGTTGGGCGATGGCAGATGCAGATAATAAAAGCACCACAAAAAAGGCGGTGAACACAAGCCTCATATTCTCTAAGAATAGACCGTTACGGCGATCATCGGCAAGCAGGCGCAGGCGTCTGACATTTCTAAAATGCCGAGATCAGAGCTGGGAAGAGACCGTTTCGGGCAGAAGTCCCTTGATCTCGCGTATCATCTTTTCGACATCTTTTTGTCCGTTCAGAGCGATCATGAAAAAGTCGTAACTTGTCTTGAAACAGACCATTCCGTTGCCAAAGAACCACACGCCTTCTAGCATAGGGTTGCCGCCGAGTATCCAATCTATCGGAGCTCCGGTGACGGTCTTTGGGTTGAGGACGTTGGTCATCATCACTGCGCCTGAGGCAAATGAGAATGCCCCGAGCAGCGGCGCACCGATCTGGACGGCCATGTCGCGTTCAAACTTTACGCGTTCCGCTTCGGCTTCGCTCATTTTTCCGTTAGCGATCTTTTCCTCGCGGCGAGTGATGTATTCGTCATACTGTTCGGCGATCTTTTTCACCGACCAAGCGGGCAGCGCAGAGTTAAACAGCCAATGCGAACTGATGCCCGTAAAAACAACACCAAGCCCGGCACCTACAGCCATCGAGGCTCCCGTCGCGGCGGCACGCATCGGATTTTCTACGACCCAATCTGATGCGTTGCTAAGCGTCCGGTATGCCGAATCAAATGCCCGTGTCCAACCCGCACCAAAACTTATCACGTCAGAAACGCGTTTAGCGTTTCGGCTGACGGTCTCGCGCGTTTCGTCAAATATCTCTCCGGCCTTTTCACCGGCTCCCGCAACTACGTCACCTGCGGCCTTTCCGGCATCTTTTACAACCTCACCCGCAAATTCGCCTACGTCCTCGGCGGCATCGCGGAGCGGTTCGCTGGCATCCCACGCCTTTTTAGCGGCTGATCCGGCGGTTTTCAGCGTGGCTTCAGCGGTTTCGACGGCTTTTTTGCCGATCTCTGTCCGCTCGGCCTCTTCTTTAACTTTCTCGGCGCCTTTTTGAGCGGTTTCAGATACGATGCGCACACTTTCGCCAATGGTATCGGTGATGCCGATGCGTTTATCTATCTCATCAAATTTTTCCTTGGCCTCACGCTGCCATTTATCAAATCGCTCTTTGTAATCGCTCATAATTTTACTGACCCCAACAGATTTAGATTACGAAGATCCGTGACGGGATGTTCGGTATTTCCCGTCCGCCGAAACAAGGTAATAATCGCATTAACGGCAAAAAGATTCAATTTTTTTATTTTTTCGGGAGCTTTTTCGGTTCTCGTGCGTGTGATAATCTGGGCTTGCAGTCAGGAGCCTTTTTAATGCTTGTAAAATGTCCGAATTGCGGCACTGCCGCAGAGTATGAAGATAATGAATTTCGCCCGTTCTGTTCCGAGCGGTGTCGATTGATCGATTTTGGCGCGTGGGTAAACGAAGAGTATTCTCTACCGGCCGAAAGCTCAGAATTGACCGAAGAGGACCTTCGCGAAATAGAGAAACAGGCCGCGGCCGAGGAGCAGAACCGCCAGGCGGAGTGACCTTATGGAAGTGGCAGGAACATCATTTCTAGCCGTGATCGCAATAACGGTCGGCATCGGAGCCTTAACCGCACTTTTTGTGGGTTACGTGGTATTTCGGATGCTGAAAAAGAGTGTGAAAATGGCCTTACGCCTGGCTATGGCAGCGGCGGTAATGGCTGCCGTTCTGATCGGAGTCGTTTCCTTCGGATGGTTTTGGATGAAAGACGGGCAGCCTTCGAAAACAAAGCCTGCCGCAACAAAAAAGCGATGACCGGGCCGTGACATTACTTATCACACAACTTAAAGACAGGCTTTCGGCCTGTTTTTGTTTTACACGCGATGAACGTTTTCTTCTTATTTCTTTGCTCGACGTAGCGTCTTCGCGTCTTAGTGGCAAGACCTGAAACAGAACGGCCACAAAGGCACAAAGACACTAAGAAACACCAAGAAAAACTTTGCGTAACTTAGCGCCTTCGCGTCTTAGCGGCAAGGCCTGAAATAGAACAGGCGCAAAGAAGAATTAGGAAAAGATCCTTATCACTTCCCCAACACAAATGGACGCTGCTGAAACAAAGGCCCGGTGGAAATTTTGGAAACGGTATAAGGGTTTGCCGCCGACCGTTTTTGCGCTCAGCGCCGTCAGTTTCCTCAACGACACCTCAAGCGAGATCATCTATCCGCTTTTGCCGGCCTTTTTGTTTCTCAGCCTTGGTGCAACGCCTTTTGCGATCGGCCTTATTGAAGGAATTGCAGAATCTGCCGCAAGTATTCTAAAGCTTTTTTCCGGTTATCTGAGTGACAAGTTCAACCGCAGAAAGCTGCCTGTTTTTCTCGGATACGCATTGGCGGCGGTTGTCCGTCCGCTTTTAGCTTTTGTGACAACATGGCCGCAGGTGCTTTTTGTAAGAACGACCGACCGTGTGGGCAAAGGCATTCGCGGTGCTCCGCGTGACGCCCTGCTGGCGGCGGATGTGCCCTATGAAAAGCGAGGTTTTGCGTTTGGCTTCAACCGTGCGGCTGATCATTTGGGAGCGGTCGTCGGACCTGTAATCGCATTTCTGCTGCTTACTTATCTGGCGGCAAATCCGGAAGAGCCTACGGCAAAGGAATATCAGCAGGTCTTTCTGTTTGCGTCGATACCGGTAGTTATCGGCCTATTTGTGATCATCTTTTTTGTTCACGAAGAAAGGCCTAAGGAGAGTGTCTCATCAGATAATCCGATCAAATTCTCTCTGCGCGAATTTGACGGCAACTTTATAAAATATCTCGGCGTTATCGCCCTGTTCACGCTTTCAAATTCGACCGATGCTTTCCTGCTGCTTCGTGCGGAACAGGCGGGCATCGCACCCGCAATGCTTCCGCTTTTGTGGATGGTGCTGCATTTCAGCAAGGTCTTCTTTTCTCTTTTGGGCGGCGATCTTTCCGACAGGCTAGGCAGAAAGGCAATGATAATTGCCGGATGGGCGGTTTATGCTCTGGTCTATGCGGGGTTTGCGTTCGTCGAATCAGCGTGGCAGGCGTGGGTGCTTTTTATAATTTACGGAGCCTATTTCGGCCTGACCGAAGGAGTTGAAAAAGCAATGGTCGCGGATATGGTCACAGATGAAAAACGCGGCACCGCATTCGGCTTTTACAACCTGGCTTACGGCGTCACGGTATTTCCCGCCTCGCTGATGTTCGGTTTTCTGTGGTATCAGTTCGGTTCTGCAACGGCATTTTTGACAAGTGCTGTCATCTCTCTGATTGCGATCATCCTCCTGATGCCGATAAGCTCGAAGCCCGTTAAGGGAAAACAGGCGTAACCAAACTTGATACTAAGAAACTACCCCGCGTCGATCAAAGAATTCGAACACGGGGTAATTTTAGGTTTCGAATGAATCTCGAGATCAATCGTTAAGCCTGACAGAGTTCATGACCGTACGAAAAGTTGAATTGTAACGCGATGAGTCGGCCTGCGGCGTCACAGCCGCCATATACAGCGTTTGTCCGTTTCTAAGCTGGAGCGTATAGATCGTCACTACCTCGGTTCCGCCGTAGATCGGGGATGTGCCTGTCAGCGTGGTTATCAAAGCAGAGCGTCCAGCTACGCGGGTACTTCTTGTTCTGCCTTGCTGACGCAAATATGAATTTGACTGAAGCAAGCCTTGGATAAGCTCCTGCGAATCGCGTGACAGATTATTGTTCTGACCGCTATGTACGCCAAGCATCAGACCGTGAGTTATTCCCTCATTGCCATAGGCTCCGTCAGGTGCAAAGCTCACGCCGGATTGGCTGCCAAACTCACGCCAGTTGCTCGGGACGTTCATCTGTATCCAGTTGCCGCCGGTGTAAGTCTTGCTGCCGCGTGACGGAGCCGGAACGTTCCTTGAATATCGTCCGCCTGCCATCGGGTTTTCCGTCGGCTGCTGCGATTGCTGGGATTTTTGTATCTCAGCCATCGTTCTGGCCGCAGGCATCCGTCTTAGACGCGCCTGAGCGCTTTCAAAACCGGCTGTCATCTTTATCGGGTCAGGCGAGATACGAAGGTAACGTGCCTCGTTGTTTATCTTCTGAAAGCGATTGCCCGGATCGGGGTGGCTGCTCAGCCATTCCGGACCACGACCGCCGCCTTCGCCTGCAATGGTCTGAAACATATTTGCCAGATCGCGAGGGTCGTACCCGGCATTGGCCATTATCTGGGCACCGAGTATGTCAGATTGGGTCTCATATTCACGGCTGTATTTTGTCTGCCATGCGGCGGCACCCATTGCCCCAAGCTGTGCACCGGTCTGTCCTGCAAGGATCGCACCGCCAAGTATGAGGCCGATGGTGCCAAGCTGATTTTTCCAGCTGCCCTGTTTGGTAGCCTGTGCTGTTGCGTGGCGTAGAGCGACGTGGCTTATTTCGTGTGCCATGACGCCTGCCATTTCGCCTTCGTTCTTGGCGGCCTCGATCATGCCGCGATTGACGTACATCGGTCCTCCCGGCAGAGCGAACGCATTGATGTCGCTGGCATTTACGACCTTAAAGCTGTAATTGAACTGCGACTGGCGAAACTGCGGCGGAATTGCCGCGACCAAGCGTGCTCCGACATCCTGTACGTAGCGCGTTACCTGTGCATCATTGAGTATAGGAAACTGCTGATCGATCTGGACGGAAGCATCACGCCCGAGTTTGAGGTCATCCTCAACCTTGTATTTATTCTTTGGAAGACTGACCTTGGTCTGTGCATATGCCGCTATCGGCGCCAGGGCCATCATCCAGATCATAGAAGCTGCAAATATCGATGTTCTGAATTGTTGAATTCTCATAAAAGTTTCCTCCCGCAAGGTCTCTAAGAGACAAAAATAGACAATTTATAAAGTTGGTCTGTATTTTAACACATCGAGGAGAATACCAGACACCACATTTATGATGACCTTTTAATAGGAACGGGTTTGCGGAAAAATGGCGGGACAGATACCGGTTGACAATAGTTTACAGAGGCTTACGTGACCATTCAGCAGGAGCTGAACAGATCAAAAGCAGGATATGAAGGTGTATATGTTCCTAATGATTTGAACGTGAAATATGAATGTGGTCGTTCACCGCTTTTCTTTGTTCAGGCATCTCTACTGGTGAAAGGGCAAGTTTTATACGGTCTATGAGTTCTCTTACTTCACGCGAAGTAAGGTCGCCCTCGTTTTTCCGTTCGACCAAAAAAGTAAATGCCAGGTCGTTGCTCAGATCGTTCATGAGGTCCATGCGTATAAGATCCCTCCAAACCTCTGCCCGGCCGATCTGACATCGGCCCAGGGCTTCGGCGTTGTTTGATGAAAACTAGGCTATGAAACCGATGTTACCTTGATGTTAACCAAATGTTAACTCTTTCGAGGAAAATAAAGACGGACAATTTTATTTAAGTATAATTTAAACACTTGATAGGGCATGGTGTGTAAACATATTCGCATAGTACATTTGCGGGTCGGTATGACTGAGCTATTTTCTGTGGATCAAATGATCGATCGGCCGGATACCGAGTGATAGTAGAAAGAGAAAATGAGAAAGTTTAAGAGTTCCGAAATAACCGCGATTTTCGCACTGCTCATGCTGGCAGCGGTGATCGTCGGGTGCAGCGGACAAAAGTTTGGCGAAAGCAGCGGGTCAGGCGGCGGAGGCGGAACGATAAGGCTCCAGGGAACAGGAGCAAGTTTTCCCAAACCCATTTACGACAAATGGGTAAGCGAATTTGGCAAAATAAAGCCGAGCGTCAGGATCGATTATCAATCGACCGGATCTGGGGCAGGGCAAAAGGCTCTGCTTTCCAAAACCTCTGATTTTGGTGCTTCTGACGACCCGATGACTGATGCGGCGATGGCAGAGGCCGGAACGCCGATACTTCATATTCCGACGGTGCTCGGAGCGGTCGTTCTTACCTACAACCTTGATGGCGTAACGCAGCCGATAAACCTCTCGCCTCAGGTGATAGCAGACATCTATCTGGGAAACATAAAACGCTGGAGCGACGAACGCCTTAAAGCTGATAACCCTGAAATACAGTTTCCTGACGCTGACATATTGCCGGTCTATCGTGCCGATTCGAGCGGCACATCGGCCGTGTTCACGGATTTTCTATCAAAGACCAATACCGAGTGGGCGGAAAAGGTCGGTACGAACAAACAGCCCAGCTGGATAACGGGTGTCGGCGTTGGCGCAAAAGGCAATGACGGCGTCATGGGCCAGGTCAAGCAAACACCTAATTCGATAGGATATGTCGAACTGACCTTTGCCAAGGCGAACAACCTGCCGGCAGCGAAAGTGAAGAACAAAGCAGGCGAATTTGTCGAAGCTTCGCTCACATCTGTTTCAGAGGCAGCAGCCGGTTCAGTATCGTCAATGCCGGATGACCTGAGAGCGCAAATAACCAATGCTGAAGGCAAAGGTGCCTACCCGATAGCCAGCTATACATACATTCTGGTTTACAAAGAACAGGCAGACGAAGCACGAGGCAAGGCATTGGTCGATTTTCTTTTTTGGGCTGTGACCGACGGCGAGAAATACGTTGAAGACCTGCACTATGCTCCGCTGCCGAAAGAGGTCATGGAAAAGGTTGCGGTAAAAATAGATTCAATATCCAGCGGAGGCGAGCCGCTGCGGCGATAAGATCACACATTGGCAAACACAGGTACCAAAGGAGATAAGGTCTTTCATGCGGTCGTATTCGCAGCGGCTCTTTCGATCATATTGATCGTTGCAGCAGTGATCGCCGTGATGTTTCAGAGCGCTATTCCGAGCATGGAGCGTTTTGGCATCGGGTTTCTTTTCGGGCGCGAATGGAAACCGGCGCAAGAAGAATTTGGAGCACTTCCGTTCATTTTTGGGACGGTCACGTCTTCCGTCATAGCGCTGATACTTTCGATACCGGTATCGCTTGGAATAGCGATATTCCTGGTCGAACAGGCGCCGAAGAAACTTGCACGGCCGATCGCATTCATGGTCGAGCTTCTCGCGGCGATACCATCGGTCGTTTACGGACTATGGGGAATATTCGTTCTGGCTCCGCTGATCCGCGAATATATCGGCCCGTTCCTGCAAACGTACGTAGGCTTTTTGCCGATATTTCAGGGACGCATAACAGGCATAGGAATGCTGACGGCCGGGATCATTCTGGCGCTGATGATAACGCCGATCATAACGTCGGTGGTGCGTGACGTTCTTGAAGCGGTTCCGCATACACAGCGTGAGGCAGCCCTTGCCCTCGGAGCGACAAAGTGGGAAACGACGATGATCGTGCTCGGCAATGCGTCATCCGGTATTGCGGGAGCGGTCGTTTTGGGATTAGGCAGAGCCGTCGGCGAGACAATGGCGGTGACAATGGTGATCGGCAATTCGCCGCAGATCGTGGCATCGCTCTTTGAACCGGCGAATACGATCGCGTCGCTGCTTGCTGCTAATTTTGCCGAGGCGACCGATGAGATGTATTTGAGCGCGTTGATAGAGATCGGGCTGGTGCTTTTTCTGGTGACCTTTATCATCAACGCTTTTGCAAAACTGCTGATACTGAGTGTTGCTTCCAAGACGAATGCAGCCAAGCAGGGATAAGAGAATAACGTAAATGTCAGAAACGGCCACAACATTTGAAAGAAAACGGCGAGGTATAAACCTGTTGATGACCTCGCTGACCGCTGTCTGCGCCGTTTTTACCATTGCGGTGCTTGTGGCGATCCTCGGCTATATAGGCGTTCGCGGCATATCCTCGCTTAGCATCGAATTTTTGACAGACACGCCAAAGCCTGTTGGCGAAGGCGGCGGCATAGGCAACTCGATACTGGGTTCAGCGATAATGACACTGCTGGCGGCATTCATCGGTTTGCCGGTGGGCATCGCGGCCGGAGTTTACCTGGCAGAATTTGGCAAGAACTGGTTCGGCAATACCGTGAGGTTCGTTGCCGACACACTGATCGGTGTTCCTTCAATAATTATAGGCATCTTTGTTTATACGCTGGTCGTATTGCCAATGGGCAGGCAGTCAGGTTTTGCCGGAGGGCTTGCACTGGCGATCATAATGATCCCGATAGTTGCACGCACAACGGAAGAGATGATCGGCCTTGTACCGCATTCGATGCGTGAGGGTGCATTGGCGCTCGGTGCTCCGCAATGGCGCGTTACGTGGAATATTGTTCTGCCTGCGGCTGCGTCAGGTATCGCGACCGGTGCAATGCTTGCTATCGCACGCGTCACGGGCGAAACCGCGCCGCTGCTGTTTACGGCGCTGAACAGCCGTTTTTACAATTATTATCTCGATCAGCCGATGTCGTCGCTGACGGTGCAGATATTCAACTATGCGACCGGCCCGTTCGAGGTAGAACACGCTATGGCGTGGGCGGCAACGCTACTGCTGGTCACATTGATACTGGTGATAAATATCCTCGTCCGTTTCTTTACCAGAAAGAGATTTTAAGACGGATATGGATGAAAGAAACTGAATGGAAAGCAAAATAAGCGTAAAAAATCTGGATTTCTTTTACGGAAGCAATCAGGCGTTATACGACATCTCGCTCGATATACCTGAGCGCGAGGTCATCGCCTTTATCGGGCCGTCAGGCTGCGGCAAATCAACATTTTTGAGAACGCTGAACCGGATGAATGACACGATAGCTTCGGCGTCGGTAAAAGGTTCCGTGATGATGGACGGCAAGAATATCTACGCGAGCGGAACGGACGTTGTCGCTCTGAGAAGACGGGTCGGCATGGTATTCCAAAAGTCCAATCCTTTTCCAAAGTCGATATTTGAGAATGTTGCATACGGCATCCGCATAAACGGCATTCATTCGAACAAGGCCGACCTAGAGGAACGCGTTGAGAGAGCATTGAAAAATGCTGCGCTTTGGGAAGAGGTAAAGGACAGGCTGAATTCGTCGGCATTCGGCCTTTCGGGCGGCCAGCAGCAGCGGCTTTGTATCGCCCGTGCACTGGCTGTTCAGCCCGAAGTTATTCTGATGGACGAACCGGCATCGGCTCTCGACCCGATAGCGACGCAAAAGATAGAAGAGTTGGTGGTGGAGCTAAAGCGCGATTACACGATAGTGATCGTAACGCACAACATGCAGCAAGCCGCTCGTGTTTCGGACAGGACGGCATTTTTCATGCTTGGAAAGCTGGTCGAATTCAACCCGACACAGAAAATGTTCACCAATCCTGATGAAAAACTGACCGAGGATTATATAACAGGAAGATTTGGCTAAAAGATCACAAAATGCCCTTTAATTTGCGGTATTTATGTTAGTCTTTACAGACTTGGGAAATAGAAAATGGAACGCAGAATCCTTGACCAAAAACTGGACCTCTTAAGAGATAAGATATTGCTGCTTGGCGGAGCGACCGAGGCTGCCCTGAACCGTGCGATGCAGTCGCTTGTGGAACGCGACAGCCCTCTGGCGCAAAAGGTGCTGGATGAGGACGAGATCATCGACCAGATGGAGCTGGAGATCGACCGTATGAGCATCGAGATATTGGCGCTTCAGCAGCCGGCGGCCCACGATCTGAGGTTCGTTATCTCCGTCGCAAAGATAACTCCGATCCTTGAGCGTATCGCAGATCACGCATCGAACATCGCCAGAGCGGCTTTGATCATAAACACTGAGCCGCAGCTGAAGAATTATATCGAGTTTCCGATGATGGCACAGACCGCAGCGGAAATGCTCCGCACGGCGTTGGATGCCTTTACGTCCGAAGATTCGCGGACCTCACGCGAGGTCATAGAACGCGATAGGGAAATTGACGCCGCCTACAAACGCGTTTTTAACGAATTGTTGGAAATGATGATAGAAGATCCCTCCGCTACGACCGGTGCAGCTCATCTGCTTTTTGTCGCAAAACATCTGGAACGCATAGGCGACTACGTAACCGACATCTGTGAACTTAACGTATATCTGACCGAAGCTGCATTTATAAAACACAGCAAATAGGCAAAGCAGATGCGATCCAAATTGTCCGGGCCTCGAGAGGGGTTCGGATTTTTTATTTCTGTTCACGCTACGGCGAATTGCTTTTACTGCCCAATTTTACGGGCGTACAAGACATGGGTGAATTTTTTTATTTGTCATGATAGACACCGCATCGGACCGTCGTTTATATTTATGTATTCATTTAACACTTATTTAACACAACCGGAGAAAAGGAAATGGCTTTTAGCTTTTTGCCCCGTGAGGATGAATACTTTCTTTACTTCACTCAGATGACCTCTAAGATACAAGAGGCCGCAAAGATACTCACGGAAATGGTCAACGATGATAACGGCGACCGAATGCTTTATATCAAGCGGATAAAGGAGGTCGAACACGCCTGTGACGACCTGATGCACCAGATAACCACAAAGCTCAACAAATCATTCATCACGCCTTTTGACCGCGAAGACATCTACACACTTTCAGTTGCGCTTGATGACATCTGCGATTACATAGATGCCGGTGCCAGAGCAATGGTGATGTATGACATTCAACACTCAAATGACCACATTCGCCAGCTAGCCGAGGTGATACACAACCTGTCGTGGCAAGTTCATGGTGCGGTTTCAATGCTAAACAAGCCAAACGGAATAAACACATATTTTGTCGAGATACACAGGCTGGAGAATGAGGCAGACGACGTTTATTTCCGTGCAATCGGGGAATTGTTCCAGAGATCTACTGATGCCCTTGAGGTCATCAAGTACAAGGAGCTTTACGAAATATTGGAAAGCGCGACCGACCTCTGTGAAGGAGCGGCAAATATCATTGAGAGCATTGTGTTGAAACACAACTAGCCCACAGCAAACTTTTTATGGAAGGACAGTACGCGGCCCTCAGCCTGGTCATATTCATAATCTTTGTAGCGCTTGTTTTTGATTACATCAACGGTTTTCACGACGCTGCCAATTCTATAGCTACGGTCGTGGCCACAAGGGTGCTGTCGCCGGGCGTAGCCGTTGCCTGGGCTGCATTTTTTAATTTCATCGCATTTCTGGTCTTCGGGACCGCCGTAGCAAAGACGATCGGCGGTGACATGGTGGACATAACCGTCATTCCAGGGAACGATCAGCTTCTCGTGCTTTTGGCCGCCGTTTTGGGCGCCGTAGTGTGGAATCTAATAACTTGGTATCTAGGGCTGCCGACATCCAGCTCTCATGCGCTGGTTGGGGCTTATGCCGGAGCTGCATTGTCTTCTTATGTCTGGCACTTTGGGTTTTTTGGAATGGAGACCGTTCTAAAGGCCGAAGGCTGGATAAAGACCATTGCGTTCATCATTCTTTCACCGCTTTTCGGAATGCTGCTTGGCTTTGCGATGATGGTCGCCGTTTACTGGATATTTCATCGGGTTTCGATAAAGCGTGTCGATCGCGGTTTTCGCATCGGACAGCTTTTTTCGGCGGCGGCATATTCGCTGGGACACGGCGGCAATGATGCTCAAAAAACGATGGGCATCATAACCATCGTTCTTGTATCAGGCGGATTTCTGACAATGGATCCGGGCAATAGGCTGCCCGAACCGCCTTTGTGGGTCATTTTGGCGGCTCACTTTGCGATAGCCCTCGGTACGCTTTCAGGCGGTTGGCGGATAGTAAAGACGATGGGCACGAAGATAGTCAAGCTACAGCCGGTAGGCGGCTTTTGTGCTGAGACGGCCGGAGCAGTGACGCTCTTTGGAGCTACAGCCGCTGGCATTCCAGTTTCCACAACGCATACTATTACCGGAGCTATTGTCGGCGTCGGAAGTGCAAAGCGTCTTTCAGCAGTAAAATGGGGCGTTGCAGGCCGAATCATATGGGCTTGGGTCCTAACTATTCCGATGGCTGCCCTGATCGCCGGACTCTGCTACGGCATAATCCTGATAATCGAAAAACTCACCGGTCAAATATAACTTACAGCGGCAAGCAGAGATGCTTACCGCTCCAGCCCGTGCGGCTTGCTTTCCGCACTGTAAAAGCGCAATGATTTTGGTATGACAGCCGTTTTGGAAGATGTGCGGGTGATCGAGGATTATCTGGTGATGCCGGAGGCAGAGGTTGCCGAACGCATTGAATCCGCTCGGGAAGCCCTTGGCAACAGAGTAGTTATTCTCGGCCACCATTATCAGCGTGACGACGTTATTCGCCATGCCGATCTGCAGGGCGATTCTTACCAGCTTTCCGTGATGGCCGCAAAGGCAGATGCGGATTTCATCGTATTCTGCGGCGTTCATTTTATGGCCGAATCGGCATACGTTCTCGGCCGCGAGGGACAGCAGGTGATATTGCCTGATATGGGAGCAGGATGTTCGATGGCGGACATGGCGAACATCGATCAGGTAGAGGACGCATGGGAACAGCTTCGCGAGATCGGCGTTCTGAAGTCGCGCGTTGCACCGATAACCTATATGAACTCGACCGCGGCGATAAAGGCTTTCTGCGGCCGCAATGAAGGCGTTGTATGCACATCGTCGAACGCAATACCGCTTTTTGATATTTACCTGAAAGAATACGACAAGATGTTCTTTTTCCCGGATCAGCATCTGGGACGCAACACCGGAGCGAAATTTGGCATTCCTTTGGACAAGATGGTCGTTTGGAATCCGCACGAAGAACTGGGCGGCAACACACCTGAACAGCTTCTTGATGCAAAGGTGATATTGTGGCGCGGACACTGTTCTGTTCATGGCCGCTTTAAGGACTGGCACGTGGACAAGATCCGCGAACAGGTTCCGGGTGTAAAGGTGCTGGTCCATCCCGAATGCACATACGAGGTCGTCCAAAAGGCAGACCTGAACGGCTCGACCAGCTATATTATAAAAACTGTCGAGGAGTCGCCGAGCGGCTCAAAATGGGCAATAGGAACCGAGGTAAATCTGGTGAACCGCCTTGCCCAGCGTTTTCCTGATAAGGAGATACATTTGCTGGCCCCTGACCTGTGCATGTGTGCCACAATGTACCGCATAGCGCCGCAAAACCTCGCGTGGGCGCTCGAAAATCTTGCCGACGGCAATGTGGTGAATGAGATAATCGTTGACGGCGATACAAAGCATTACGCCAACGTCGCTCTGGAACGCATGATCTCAATGACCGAAAAGAAAAATTGAACCGCGAAGACATAGAGACGCAGAGGAGACGAATAAACGCTCTGTGTCTTTTTGTTTCTGTGGTGAAAATATGGCTGAAGCAAAAGATAAGCTGCCCGACAATGTTTCAGGGGTATTCTATGTTGACAAGATGTGCATAGATTGTGATGTCTGCCGCGACACTGCTCCCGCAAATTTTACACGCAACGACAAAAAAGAATATTCCTACGTTTATAAACAACCCGAAACACCGGAAGAGCTTGCTCTCTGCGAAGAATCATTGATGGCGTGTCCTGTCGATGCTATTGGCGATAACGGCTGATGTCCTGCAAGGCTCTCAGAGATCAAAGGCGGAAACACGAGCAGTAGCGAGTGTGTTTTCTGTCAGAACCGGGAGTGGTAGTGATCGGGATATAGATTCCAGATTCCAAAGCCCAAAAACTAAAGATACACCCTCCCTACCGGTCGGGTTTCTGCCTTTGCGGACAAAAAACTTCTTAATATTTACCGTAAAAAAATCCGAACAGGTGATAACATATGCACATCTAAACACTGTTGCCGAAACTGTTTCGGCTTTTTGCTTTTAAGCTTTTTGTGGGGGAACTATATGAGGAACAGATTTTTAATAATTGCTTTAACTATTGTATTTACATCAGTTGCGGCTTTTGGCCAGGCTTCATGGCTTGACCGGCCACTGACGACGAACTGGAACAGAACTGCAACGGTGCCGACCGCACCGCGAGCCACGGGCGATCAGCCAATAATTGCGCGATGCCGATCGCAGATCCGTCCTGCAACGAGCGTTGTTGACAGGGCCGTTACGGCAAAAGGCTGGGATCTTTTCGGCCCGGCGTATGTTTATGGAAATGTGACAATAATCACAGGTATGGCAAGCGTTGACGGTATGTGCAGGCCGGTACAATATAACGGATTTGTTTTTGTCGGGAACCGCTTTGCAGGAACACTTGCTCCTAACCCGACCGATTCGCGAACCGACGGAGCCATCGGGCGGATCAGCCTTTTTAGTCCTGATGAGATAACGGTCGAATTTGCACGTTACAGTGAGAACGACGCCCTTTGCTGCCCATCGCGAACGAGCGTTGTTTCATACGAACTGACAAGCGGTATCCGAGGAGTATTAAGGGCGACAGATGTTTCAACAAGTGATAATTGCCGCGATGACGGCGGGATAACGACACAGGACAATGTCATAACCGGAACCGTTACGTACAGGCAGCGAATGGCATTGCCGCCTAATGCAGTGCTGACGGTTAAACTGCTTGATGTTTCGCGTGCTGATGCTTCGTCAATAACGATCGCCGAGCAGCGGATAGAAACCGCGGGCAAGCAAGTGCCGATCCCGTTCGATCTGGTCTATGAGCAGCGACGCATCAATGAACGCAACAGGTACGCTGTTCGTGCAGAGATACACGATGGCGACCGATTGTTGTTCACTACCGACACAAGCCATCCTGTGCTGACGCAGGGGAATCCGAGAAATGCGGACATAACGCTTGTTGCCGTTGGCGGACGCGGACAAACAGGCCAGAATCGAGATTCGGTGATACGCGGTAATGTGACATATCGCCAACGCATTGCTCTCGAACGCAATTCGGAAGTATTGGTCAAATTGGTCGATGCTGCCGATGTTGATGGAGAGCCGTTGGCTGAAACCACGGTCAACACAGGAAACAGACAGGTTCCTATCGCGTTTCAGCTTGATTACGACCGGAGAGACATCCGCCAGGGCAGAAGCTATGAGCTTCGGGCGGAGATAAGGTCCGGCGGCCGGCTCAGATTTAACACACCGGAAGGCCATCGAGTGTCCTTTGCGGGAAATGCCGCACAGAACGTCGAACTCGTATTGGCACCGGCACAAGACGGGCCAACTGCCATAACAGGACATACGCTCAACCTGTCAAAGTTCGGGATCGGTTCGATCCAGATCGACACTAGGACAGATGTGGTGGTCAGCGGCCGCGTGACTGTTAGCGATGACGGTAATGCAAGTGTTGCGCTGACCCGGCATAACGGAACGGTCATGTTTGACGGAAAGCTGACATCGTATGACAACGGTATCTTAAAGATCACGATTGGCAATTCAGGTGATGCCGATGCAAGCGGCGTCATCGAGGTCAGATATTCCGGCAGCCGTCTAAATTCGCTTACGACATCCGATCTTGTATTGGATGGACAAAAGGTAACATTGAGGTTTTAGTTCTTTATCTGAACCGATCAACGGCAAGGCGGCAGAAATGCCGCCTTTTTTTGCGCAAATTTTCTTCGGGGAAGCGTCCTTTTGACTGGAATAGGTGTTTTTTTAACAAAAGCGATCATCGGAGAATATTAAAAATGGGATTTGTAGATAATAAATATAAGAAGATAAAGCCGATAAAGCAGGTACACAGAAACAGCTGTTGGGCGGCATGTTTGGAATGGTGGCAGAAGGCAATGGGCTTCTCAACGGTCTATTCGCAGTCGGCATTGAGAAAAGAAGCTGATATTAAAGCTATGTATTCCAACGACAGCACGACGGGAGATATACTCAAAAAAAGCCATAAAGATTATGGTGTTTTGGAAAAGCACGAGCTGTTGAGCCTTCTGGGACAGCCCAGGTTCACGATGAACGTAATGGAATCACCTGCGCCGCAGGGAGAAATGATAGACACTGTGTTGGGAGCAAATGGCCCGATCATCATCGGTTATTATGACGGGGTTGTGATGGGAAACCACCTGAACGTCATTTGCGGCTATGACAGTTCGTTTCAGTTTGTCGAGGTAATGGAACCAAGAACGGGCAAATTCGTTGAAAAAGGCCTCAGTGAGTTCTTAGGCGGAGCAGATCCGAACGTATTGGCCTGGAAGATGTATTCTCCGGGAAGTTAATTCCTTAACGCTCAAGGAGCGGGTGTCGGCAATCTTTGTCGGCACCTTTTTAATTTACAGCTCAAGCTTGATCCAGCCGTTTTCGATGAATACCTTATAGTTTTGAATAGAACAGTGTGGTTTTGTAAAACACGCGCCGTTTGTCACATCAAACTGCCAGCCGTGAAACTCGCATTCGACAACGGTGCCGCGAAGCTTTGAATCGGCAAGCGGATAGCCTTTGTGAGGGCAAAAATTCTCTATCGCGTAGAACTTTCCAGCAACATTGAAAAGTGCGACCTCTGTACCGTCCTTTAATTTGACCGTGGCGCCGCGGCCGGGCGGAACTGACGCCTCGTGTCCGACGGTTATCACACGTCCCTGCTCTATCGGTTTTCTCTTGTTAGTTCTTGTCTTTCCCATCCGTATTTTCTTATGGTCACATATCAGATGCCGCGTGTTCAACAGGGCAGCGTCGGGAAAGAAGCTTGCTTTATCTGCGGAACTCCAACAAAATATATAAAATGGCACAGAATATGACCGAAAGCGGCGGAAAGGCCCGGACAAGATGCCGGGAAATAATGACAGCGGACGTGAAAACCGCTTCAGCCGAAGCCACACTGCGTCACGTAGCAGAGATGATGCGTGAAGGTGATGTGGGCAGCGTCCCTATCGTTGACGGCGAAAGGCTGATAGGGATAATAACCGACCGCGACATCGTAGTCCGCGCCGTGGCCGATGGGAAAACACCTGAGACGCCTGTGTCTGAGGTGATGACTACGGAGATCTTTTCGATGCGGCCCGACGATTTTGTGTTCGAAGCGATACGTCTGATGGGCGACCGACAGATACGCCGCGTTCCGGTGGTGGATGAGGACGGCCGGCTCGCGGGCATTATTGCAATGGCGGACATCGCACTCGAAACCGAAGATCAACGCGAGATCGCCGAAACGCTTGAGGATATTTCAAGCGGCGAAGCGTTTTGGGGGAGAAAGTGATCTAGAGAGGCATTGCAAAGATCGCAGAGCGTCATATTTATGGCAAAAGCATTTAACAGGCATTTTCAGTTTCTTGGGTCGTCAAAAGGGGCGAAGCCTTCGGGGCGTTTGTGGTTTCCGGCGGCGGATGTATATCAAACACCGGAAGGCTGGGTCGTAAAGGTAGAGCTTGCGGGCGTTGCGGCTGAGGATGTCGAGATCGAGGTTCAGGGCAACGTGCTGTACATCGCCGGTTGCCGCCGCGATCGTTCGTGCGTTGCCGGTGCGTCCTATCATCAGATGGAGATCACCTACAGCCGCTTTGAAAAAACGCTGAAATTTCCCGCGTCGATAGAAGGCGTCCAGATAGACCATATGTTCGAGAACGGCCTGCTGATATTAAGACTCCTCAGAAAAGCTGATGAGGCCTAGCATCTTTGCAGAATGCTAGCGATCAAAAATTTGCATCAAATCAATAGCACGTTATGGCAGATGAGACATTAGAAAATCCGACAATGGTGACAGAGGTAGATATACCGCAAATGCTGGAAGTAGCGGTGCTGCCGCTGCAGAACACGACGTTGTTTCCCTTTACGGTCGTGCCGCTTGCGGTAGGCCGTGACCGTTCGACCAAGGCGGTCGAATCGGCACTTTCCACCGAAGAGAAACTGCTCGGGTGTATAACGACAAAGACCGAAAATGTAACGGGCGATGACGCCAAATACGAAGATCTTTATGCAACCGGCACCATCGTCAGCGTAAAGCGGATGATGCGGAACGACGGCCTGATGCAGCTGATCGTGCAGGGCCTGGAAAGATTTCGTGTCGTTGAGTGGATACACGACCAGCCATATCTGAAGGCAAAGATAGAAAAACTTCCGGAACTCGTGAGGGTCGATGAAGAAGAGATCGAAGCGCTAAAGCGTAACATCCATGCGATGGTGCAGCAGGCGTTGGCGTTGCTTCCGCAGGTTCCGCCGGAAATACGCATGGCTGTGATGACACAGCAGGACCCGGTTCAGCTTTCATACTTTTTGGCTTCAGTTCTGGAACTCGGTAATGACACCGAACAGCGAATGCTTGAGGCAGACACGGTCGATACGCTGCTTGCAATGACCCACGGCGCGCTGGCGCGTGAGCTGGAGATAATGCAGATCCGGTCAAAGATCGCCACCGAAGCGCAGACCGAAATGGACAAGTCGCAGCGTGATTACATCCTGCGGCAACAGCTGAGAGCGATCCAAAAAGAGCTTGGCGAAGGCGGTGAAAGCGGTGAAAAGGCCGAGGCAGAACAGCTTCGCGAACGTCTGGAAACTGCCGATCTGCCCGATGACGTCAGAAAAGAGGCAGAGCGAGAGCTAAAACGGATGGAAGCTCTGCCGCAATCGGCTCCTGATTTTCACGTCATCAGGACATATCTGGAATACGTTCTCGAATTGCCATGGCGAAAGGCAAGCGAAGAACGGCTTGACCTGAACGAAGCTCGGAAGATACTGGATGAAGATCACTACGGGCTTGAGGACGTAAAGGAACGCATCCTTGAATCGCTTGCCGTAGTAAAACTTCGTCCTGATTCGAAAAGCCCGATCATGCTTTTCGTCGGCCCTCCAGGCGTTGGTAAAACCTCGCTCGGACGCTCAATAGCCAGATCCTTGGGACGCGAATTTGAGCGGATGTCGCTTGGCGGTATGCGTGATGAGGCAGAGCTTCGCGGACATCGCCGAACATATATCGGGGCAATGCCGGGACGCATCATCCAGGCGCTGAGGCGCGTCGGGGTAAACAATCCGGTGATGATGCTGGACGAGATAGATAAACTTGGCAACGATTATCGCGGCGACCCGGCATCGGCACTGCTGGAAATACTTGATCCGGCACAGAACAATACGTTCCGGGATAACTATCTCGATCTGCCGTTCGACCTTTCAAAGGTGTTCTTTATCGCGACGGCAAATTCGCTCGGGCCGATACCGATGCCGCTTCGCGACCGCATGGAGATAATATCCATTGCGGGTTACAGCGACCGCGAAAAGCTGAACATTGCCAAGCAATATCTGATACCGAGACAGATAACCGAGAACGGCCTGTCGCCGGAACAGTTCTCGATAACCGATGCGGCGATCAACCTGCTTTCAACGCGGTACACGCGCGAGGCCGGTGTTCGCCAACTGGAAAGAACCGTCGGAAATCTTGCCAGAAAGATCGCCCTCAAGGTAGCGGAAGGTTCGACAGAAAAATTTGTGATCGACGTTGATGACGTGGTCGAACACCTCGGCCCGCCGCGCTTTCACCCCGAAGAGGCGCGTACCGAAATGCCGGCCGGAGTTGCTACCGGAATGGCTTGGACAGAAATGGGCGGCGAGATATTGTTCATCGAGGCAACGCTTTTGCCCGGCGGCAGCGGGTTGACGCTGACCGGACAGCTTGGCGACGTGATGAAAGAATCAGCACAGGCAGCCCGCAGCTACCTGTGGTCTCATGCTGATGATTTCGGCATTGACGCTGATGAGATAAAAAAGAACGGCGTTCACCTGCACGTTCCCGCCGGAGCGATACCAAAGGACGGCCCAAGCGCGGGCGTAACGATGGCGTCTGCTCTTGCCTCGCTATACAGCGGGCGAAAGGTTCGTTCGGATACGGCAATGACGGGCGAGATAACGCTTTCGGGGCTCGTCTTTCCGGTTGGCGGCATAAAGGAAAAGGTTTTGGCTGCTCATCGTGCGGGAATTCGCCGCATTGTGCTTCCGGCTCAGAATGAATTTGATGTCACGGAGATACCAAAAGATGTGCGTTCAGAGCTTGAGATAATAACCGCAAGGCGAGTAAGCGATGTACTCTCGGCGGTTCTTGAACCCGACCCGACAGCTAAGCCGGTGACACAGACCGATTTCATACTTCCGAACCGCGACGGCAACAATGCCGAATCAGACGGCGAAAGGCTGATAGCGAAGGAGAAATAGAACAGTGAGAAAGGCCGGTTGAAAGGGCTTTAAATTGCCTCTAGCTTTAGAGTCTGAGTCACAACGCGGCATTTTGTCCCGAAGGGACTTGTCGACAATAGCCCGCTGATTTATCGGCGGGTAGCAATTACGGAAGATCGCGAGAGTCCCGTAGGGACGACTGCAATGCCTTTTTTGCAATGTTCCAGCCGTCCCCATCGGGACTGGCTGGGAATCCTCACCTTTCCCGCCGATAAATCGACGGGCTATTTTCATAGATTCCTACGGGATCTCTTTCCATGATGTTGAGTTTTGAAACTGGCCCAATCTAAACTGATCGAGGCCATCATCTTAGGTGATCTTGATCGGGAACGGGAGAAATGAGACGGCGAAGATCGCCAGAATGCAGACGGCGATGAGTTTGCGTTTTGCGTCCAGCGGCGATTCGTCCCAGGGATGCGGATGCGGTATCCGCATCATTATCCCAAGCAATACCGCGATGAGAAAGCCGCTCGGACTGCTGTAATAGACCATTCCCTGTATCGATAACGCGGCCATCACAAAAAACGCGATGCGTCCTGTCCAGTAATGCACTCTCTTTCCGAAAACGGCGTAGATAGCGTGTCCGCCGTCAAGCTGTCCTGAAGGTATCAGGTTTAGCGCCGTTACCAGCAAACCGATCCAAGCGGCGTAAAAAAAAGCATTTCCGTAGCTGGCGGAAAGGTCAACGCCTGCCGCAGCCGCAATGATCTGTATCAATATCGGATCAGAAAATGTGATGCCGCTGTAATTTGCAACGGCTTCGGGCGGTGCAGGAACTCTTGTCATGACACCGATAACGGCGATCGGGATCAATGCAATGAACCCTGCGATCGGGCCGGCAACACCGATGTCAAAAACAGCTTTTCGCGAAGGCATCGGCGACAGTATCCTGATAAAGGCTCCAAATGTTCCTGCCGGGCCGATCATCGGCGGCGTCGGGATAAAAAAGGGAAGCGTAGCATCGACACGATAGATGCGGCAGGCAATGTAATGCCCCATTTCGTGACAGACAAGTATGAAAAGGAGCGAAAGGGAAAAGCTGAGGCCGTGTGCAAGCACGGATGTGTCCGTAAGGAGGCTTGATGCTGCGTTTACTAGCGTGAGTACATATTGACCAGGCAGCAGGAGCAGAAATTGGAAAAGCTCCGTCCAGGTCTGCGGGTCGTCCCCGGTAAATATGCCGTGACTTCCAAACGGATAAAGTGTTCCGGCGATCGTGGCTGTTATGAACGTCAGCACCAACAGGCCACCGTGTTTCAATAGAACGCGGGCATTTATCGGCTGCCTTTCGTGTTCAAAGTAGAACACTTTGGTAAATTGTTCATTATCCTGCATCAACAAAAAGAGCCGCAGACCACAAGAATCAAATCTTATCCTGTGATCCGCGGCTGCTGAACCTGTCGGCTTAAATATTTACGGAACTATTCATCCACGGTTTGGGCGGACAATTCCTTGCCCGGCTTAAAGCGGATGGTCTTTCCGGCCGGTATCGGCACTTCGGTTCCGGTACGCGGATTTCGCCCCACACCGCGTTTTCTGGGCTTGACGACAAACACACCAAAACCGCGCAATTCTATCCGTTTGCCCTGGGCAAGAGCCTCTTTCATGGCGTTAAATAACGAATCGACAACCTGCTCAGCTTTTTGCTTGGGGACACCGGTTTTTTCAGCCACTTGATTGACGATATCAAGCTTGATCATTATTTCCTCCTTATCCTGCTTAGGCGTAAACGTGATGGGAAGACGAAAAAAGCACCTGACACTCTCATAATAATGCTCTAACTTCACTTCTGTCAAGATTTTGCGGAAATTTAGGGTGCTCAGTATGTAACATCGAAACTTTATCTTAAACACCGTTCCGCCACATTCGAATAAAGAAGTAATGGCCTTGCCTCTCCTGACATTGTTCTCATCCGGAGTTGAAAATGCTAGAATCCCATATACATTTTCAATACATCTATTTAAGAAGAGGCATATCGTATGCGTTGGAGAGAGCAGCGACAGAGTACAAATATTGAGGACCGCCGGGGAATGGGACGCAGTGTGGCACTTGGCGGAGGAGGCCTTGGCGTATTGATACTTGCGGCCATCGTCTGCCTTTTGGGAGGCGACCCGAGACAGTTTCTCGAAAGCGTTCCACAGCAGGGCCAGGTTCAGCAACAGCAGCAGCCCTCTGCGGCAAACAACGCTCCCGACGATCAAAGACAGTTTGCGGCGGCGGTTCTAGGCAGCACCGAGGATGTTTTCGGACAGATCCTACCGCAGCAAATGGGGATCAGATATCAGGCTCCAAAATTGGTGCTGTTTACAAACTCTGTCGAATCGGCATGCGGATATGCAAGCTCCGCAACAGGGCCTTTCTATTGTCCGGGTGACAATCGCCTGTATCTGGATTTTGCCTTTTTCCAGGAACTCAAGCGTGAATTCAAAGCTCCTGGCGATTTTGCCGAGGCATACGTTATCGCTCACGAGGTCGGCCATCATGTGCAAAATCTGACCGGGCGAATGGCTCAGGTTCATCGCGCCGGAAATTCGAATCAACTTTCGGTCGCTCTGGAATTGCAGGCGGATTGCTATGCAGGTGTTTGGGCACATCACGCTGCGAAAAAGGGAATAGTCGAGGCTGGCGATCCTGAAGAGGCTCTTCGTGCGGCGGCCGCCGTCGGCGATGACCTCATACAGAAAAGAACACAGGGTTACGTGGTTCCCGAGTCATTCACACACGGTTCCTCACAACAGAGAATGCAGTGGTTTACACGTGGTTACAATGGCGGCGATATGCGGCAGTGCGAGACGTTCAGATGATCGCGGATCGGGCGTTAGGAAAATTGTGCGGGAGTTCTTGGTCTTTTTGCCACTAAGACGCCAAGACACTAAGTTTCGCAAAGTTCTTTCTTGGCGATTCTTTGTGCCTTAGCGGCTTTGTGGCGGTTCTATTTTCGACCACGGAGGCATAGACAAAGCCACAACGTTTTTAAGGATCGATCTGAGATAACTCTTATTGC
Organism: Acidobacteriota bacterium; assembly: GCA_019639215.1. Lineage (GTDB taxonomy): Bacteria > Acidobacteriota > Blastocatellia > Pyrinomonadales > Pyrinomonadaceae > OLB17. The sequence goes on along the minus strand of JAHBSH010000029.1, from coordinate 2,338 downwards.
GGCGACGCAGGAGCGAACGGTTTGCCGTAAAGTTCCTGATAGACCCAGCCGAGAACGCGGGCTTCGGCGGTAAATAACGCCTCGAGCCAGCAGCTGGTCAGATACATTCGGCGTTCGGCATTGGTCGTCAGTTTTTCAGCTTTCTTAGAAGCGGGGTCTTCGGGGTTTTCGTCCAGGTTGTATGCTTCGGACATTTCCGTTTTTGTATTTCTGGCTTCGTGCAGGGCAGCGGTCACATCATTTAACCAAAGCCCGAGCATCGGCTCTGACCTGTTTTCCTCAAGCGCCTGAAAGACGCCTATTGCAAAACGGGCTTCGGCATTTTCAAAAGGATATGTGGCGACGCCGTTTGCCTGATCGTCTGCCTGTTTCCACTGGAAAAGCTCTTCGACCATCGGGTGACGCATCCTCGCCGTCCGCTCGTCAAAATTAAGGAACCATTCCACAAGGTCAGCAAGCGAAGATGGTTCTATGCCGCCGTTCTGGCCGGGTCTGAGTTTAGGGGGAAGCTGTGTTGACGGGGCTGTTTCTGCCATAAATTCTCTAAAAGGTATTAAAAGATAAAGATCGATTATTTCACCTGAGAACTGATTTTACAATGCATAGAACCGGTCTGTGAGGGCAGAGGTTTTGTACTGAGGCGAAGATAGCGTCAGTCAAAATGCTTTGACAAACCTGAGAATAATGGACAATACTTAGAAGGCTTTCGAACGGCAACTACCTGAAAAAAATATGGCTACACAATATATAAACTGCTCAAGTTGCGGGTCGCAAAACCCGGCAAATTTTATGACCTGCACTAATTGTGGTGCATCGCTTACGTTCAATCAGGGGCCGATGCAGCCGGCAGGCGGTTATCAGAATGCAAAGATACCGGGAGCGGATAAAAAGATCGCCGCCGGGATATGCGGCATCCTGCTAGGCGGTTTGGGGATACATAAATTCATCCTCGGCTATCAGCAGGAAGGCATCATTTACCTTGTGATGTTTGGCATTGCCCTTGCCCTTGCCATAATATCCTGCGGCATACTGACATTTTTGGTGATGATACCCGGCGTATTAGGTTTGGTAGAAGGCATCATCTATTTGACAAAATCTGACGAGGAATTTGTACACACATATATCGTCAACAAAAAGCCGTGGTTTTAAGGTAGATGTTTACGGGAATAATAGAAGAATTGGGCCGAGTATCGGCATTTGAGAAAGCGGGCGACAATGCCCGCATTTCCATTTCTGCGCGGCTGGTAACGCAAGGCACGCAGGAAGGCGATTCGATAGCTGTGAACGGTGTATGCCTGACGGCTTTGAACGTGGGAAGCGATGGTTTTGAAGCGGACGTTTCGCTCGAAACGCTGAACCGTTCGACGCTGGGCAGTCTCGCCGTAGGTTCGCCCGTAAATCTGGAACGCGCTGCGACGCCGTCTTCACGGCTCGGCGGACACATCGTTCTTGGACACGTAGATCATAAAGGCAAGTTCCTGTCTGCGGAACAGAACGGCGATTTTTGGACGGTAAAGATCGGCTTTCCGAAGGAAATGGCAAAATATCTGGTCGAAAAAGGCTCGGTCGCGGTCGAAGGCATCAGCCTGACCGTCGCCTCGCTCTATGACGACAGCTTTGACATCGCCCTCATCCCCAAAACATGGGAAATGACAAATCTCTCATCCCTAAAACCCGGCGACCCCGTCAACCTCGAAGCCGACATCATCGCAAAGCATATCGAGCGGATAATGCTTGCCAGAGACAGTTAGAGTGTTACGATGAACGAAAATGAAGATGGACTTTTCTCACAAGTTACTCGCATTTTGCGTGCTTATTCTTTTAATAATAGTTGCCGGCACTAACGGATTTTTGCCCCTGTTCTCTAATACCGAGGCTGGCCGAAGCCACTCTTTGCTGGCACCGCTTGCCGCTCTGCTTGATATTGTCATGTACCTATCGGCGGCCATCGTGATCATTTTGGCAGGATTTGATATTTACGAGAAATTTCGCAGCAAGCGAAAGGTCAAATAACGAAGAGTAGGACTCGGAAATCAAGGTGGAAATGCAACTATATGTTGATAAAGTGCTTCTTACGGTTTTGTGGATGAGAAAATCTATGGTTACTCGATCTCTTGCCTTTTTGATCCTTTTTCTTGCCTGCGGCGTTCAGATCGGAGCGCAATCCCTAGGTTCATGTGAGCCGAAGAGATTCGCATTTTATGACAGCGATCTATTTTATGACGATGATGATGGAGTAAAAGAACTCATCGAAAGGAGAAATCTTGCCTATGCCGCAAATCTCGGCAATCTTGACAATAAAGAAAGGCTGCTCGCGTTAGAGGAACTAGAAAGTATT
>JAHBSH010000028.1 GCA_019639215.1 Acidobacteriota bacterium | reverse complement strand
TCCTGATTTCCTCCGATCCAAACACCGGTGTTCAACTGAAATCCGCCTTGAGCCAACTGCTGTCGCAGTGCCTCAGGATCCATGGTCTCGATCTGAACATTTAACCCAACGGCCAAGAGTGAACTGTGAATGGCCTGAGCATAACTTCCAAAAGCTGCGTTTCCGGCGGCATATTTGAACTTTATCGGCTCGTTCTTATAACCCGCTTCTTGAAGTAAAGCTTTAGCTTTTTCAGGATCGTAGTTATAAACAGTGCCGGGGACGTACGCCCAAGAGCTTTCCGGCAAAATGGAGTTTGCTATTTTTGCCTGTCCAAGCAGAAGTTCGCGGATCACTTTTTCACGGTCTATTGCATACCCGATAGCCTGTCTTATTTTTACATTATTAAGCGGAGCAGATTGGGTATTCAAACCAATGTATTGGATGTTGGAACCGTCAAACTGCGGTACATTGAGGTTTGGCATCTCGCTCAAGGCTCTCAAGGCATCGGGAGGGAGATTGGACGGAACAGGAGCAACATCAACAGCTCCGTTCTGAAGTTCAGCTTGCAGAGCGCTGGCATCAGGGATCGTTTTTACTCTGAGTTTTTGAAATTTTGGAGCACCGTCCCAATACTCTGAAAATGCCTCCAACTCTACAGTGTTCTGAGAAGAATCAAAGCTTACAAATTTGAACGGGCCTGAACCCACGGGAGAATCTTTCTGAGTCTCGGCGGTGCCTTCGGGTACGACCGGGATCGCTACCAAATTAGACAAAAGCTGATTTTTCAATGCAGGCCGCGAGACCTTAAAAACAACCGTAGAGTCATCAGGGGTCTCAAGAGCTGTTATGTGTGCGACACGCTTGCCGTCCACCGTGTCAAAAAAAGCTCCCGATTTATATCCCTTACTCTCAAAAAGCTTATCGAAAGTATATTTTACATCAGCCGATGTGAATGTTTTACCATTGTGGAACTTAACATTTTCACGCAGTTTCAGAGTTATCGTCTGTCCGTCTTCAGATGTTTCAACGCTCGATGCAAGTTCACCTACATACTCAAATCTCTCATTCTTTTTGATAAGAGAATTGAACATCAGATTACGAACCCTTTCCGCCGCAGAGTCCGATGCCACGGAAGTTAAGGTATCAAGTGAAGAAAATCTGTCGGGAAGGGCAACGGTAACAAATTCTGTGTTCGACCTGCGGCAGGCAGGCACGATCGCCAAAGCTGCAATGGCTAAAATGATTAATAATCTATTCAAAAAGAACCTCCGAAAACTACTTAATTTAGTCGAGACTTTAGTGCACTTACCTGCGCGGACATTTCTTCTATCACTAACGGATCAAATTCCGGAACGGGCTGGATATCAGACCTGATCGTTTCGATCCTTGAAACCGCTGTGTCAAGGATTTCCAACTCGATCATCCCGTTGTGAAAAGCCTCTGAAACCGCTGCGTGTCCGGCCAATATCGCATCGCTGCTGGCACATATCGCCAGCATGTCCTCGCCTGCCTGAACAGCCATACGGCAGGCATCGGCAATGCCGAAACCTTTTAATATAGCTCCCATTTCAAGGTCGTCTGTGATGGCAATGCCATTGAATCCCATCTCTACCCTTAAAAGGTCGTGAACCACCGCCCGACTCAGGGAAGAAGGTAAAAGTCTGCCATTTTGGGCAGTTTCCTGCAAGCGTAGCCCCGGAAATGCAGCATGAGCAACCATCACCATTTTAACATCTCCGGCAGCAAAAAGTTCCCGATAGGGGAGCAATTCGACATTGTATAATGCCTCTTCGCTGATATTTACTTGCGGCAGATCTTCGTGCGAATCAACCTGCGCACCGCCAAGACCCGGAAAATGCTTTAAACAACCGATGCAGCCGCCTGCCTGTAGTGTTCGCAGAAAAGCTCCGGCTAGCGTGGTTACTTCATCTGCGTTTGAACCGAATGTTCTTGACCGAAGACCGTTAGAAAACGCCTGTCTTTCTTCTGTTGCAACATCAACAACAGGAGCGAAATTCAGATTGAAACCGAGCATCCGTACTGTTTGGGCAATAATACTTGCATGTTGTGCGGCGTCCTCTACGGAACGGATAGAACCGGCCGCCGGCATCGGCTCAACTATCCGCCGCAACCTGTCAACAGTCCCGCCTTCCTGATCAAGACTGAGAAAAGGTTCATAGCCAAGCAGGGAACGGATGGAATCAAGCAATTCTCTTGTCTGTCCGGCCTCTTTAATGTTTCTTGCGAAAAGGCATACACCGCCGGGCCGGACAGTTTCAAGCAGACGTATGGTGTTGGCATCAAGTTCGGAGCCCGAAATGCCTATAAAAAAGAGTCGCCCAATCTTTTGTTCGGTTGTTAATTTTTCCAAGCCAGGGTGTTTCATTGATGTAAATATCACAGCAAAACTTAAAGCTTTGTCTCAAAGGTTGAACGCCGACAGTTAACGTGTTTCTTCAAGCAATCTCAGATCATTCTCTGCTTGATGTCCTGCAAAAGCTCATGTGCTTGTTCCGGTGAAATGCTCTTTATCTCTGTATTTCTTATTTCATCCAACAATGCGTCATTTGCCATTGTAAATAGAGATGTTTGAGCTGCGGCAGATCTACCTGCCACTGCTTTTAGGCCGGACGTGTTTCCTTCTGAGAAAACCGCCAGCTCATATCGCTCCAATCGCTCCAAGACTTCCTTTGCCCTCTCAACCACATCATGCGGAAGCCCGGCGAGTCTGGCAACAGCGATCCCGTATGATTTTGATGCCTTTCCTTTTTTTAGCTTGTGCAGGAACACTACATCGCCGTCTTTTTCCGTTGCGGTCATTTGAAAGTTTTTTGCTCCGGGCAGCTGCTCGGCAAGTTCGGTCATTTCATGATAATGGGTTGCAAATACGGTCTTGGCCGCGTGCTTGGGTGAATCGTGAAGATATTCCGCAACCGCCCACGCTATGGAAAGGCCGTCAAACGTCGATGTACCGCGCCCGATCTCATCCAAAAGAACAATGCTTCGCGGAGTTGCAGCATTAAGTATCGCAGCAGTTTCCGTCATTTCGACCATAAAGGTCGATCTTCCTGAAGCCAGGTCGTCAGAAGCCCCGACGCGTGTGAATATGCGGTCAACTATCGGCAACCGAGCCGAAGCAGCCGGCACAAAAGACCCTATCTGTGCCATTATCTGAATGAGGGCGATCTGGCGCAATACCGTAGATTTACCACCCATATTTGCACCGGTAACGATCAGCAAACGGTCGGTTGAATTGTTTAGGTATATATCGTTTGGAACAAAAGCAGCTCCGATAAATGATTCGACAACCGGATGTCTTGCATTCTTTATCTCTATCTCGTCGCCTTCGTGAAGAATAGGCCGCACATAATTATTGACCGCCGCCGTTTCTGCAAGAGCAGCAAGAGCATCTAAGGTCGCCAACGCTCTCGCCGTGGCCTGCAGAAGTTTGGTTTCAGCCCTAACTTTATCTCTTATCTCCGCAAACAAAGTTGTCTCTATTTGAATTATGCGCTCTTCTGCACCAAGAACCTTTTGTTCCCATTCCTTTAGTTGCGGAGTAGTATAACGCTCGGCATTTGCAAGAGTCTGCTTTCTTTCATAATCATCGGGAACGCGCGAACTTTGGGCTTTTGAGACCTCGATATAATATCCAAAAACATTATTGAACCGGATCTTTAAGGTCGGGATCCCGGTACGTTCACGCTCCTTTTCCTCAAATCCGGCAATCGAGCGTTTCACCGATCCTGCCAAACCGCGAAGTTCGTCCAGTTCTTCGTTAAAGCCTTCGCGAATAACACCGCCGTCTGCGATATTGACAGGAGGATCTTCGGTTATTGCTTTGGAAATAAGATCTCGAATCTCCGGCAGTTCATGTATATTTTCCGCCAGTACCTGTATCAAAAGCGATCTGGCATCTTTTAGAACCTCATTTATGACCGGGGTTTGTTCGAGCGAACGATGCAGAGCAAGTATTTCTCTTGGTGTGATAGAAGAAATGTTTAATTTTCCCACGAGCCGTTCAATATCAAGAATGCTTTTCAGCAGAAAGCGGATCTTGTCCCGAAAAATTGTGTCCGACAATTCATCGACAGCCGAAAGACGCGTTTCGATTTCCCCACGCTTGATCGAGGGCCTCAATATCCACGACCGAAGCAAACGTGATCCCATTCCGGTTACGGCGTGGTCAATGACACCGAGGAGCGTGCCGCTCCGATTGTTGCTACGAGATTCAACAACCTCCAGATTTGAAAGCGTCACCGAATCGAGCAGCAGGAAATCATTTGATTCAAAGAAATTTACCGAGAGAACATGGTCGGCATCGGCTTTCTGTGTGTGGCGGACATAGCTTAAACACGCCCCGGCAGCAACCGTTGCAGCGTCCTTTTGATCAAATCCAGCACCGCTTAGGCTTGCCAACTTAAAGTGATCCTTTAAGTTTCTTTCCGCGACACCAGGATCAAAAACTTCCGCATCATAGGAAGTGAACAATATATTTCCATCACCGGACCGCTTCTCATTCAACAGACCGGATTCGCCCGTATATCCGAACACCAGATGCCGCTTAAGATCCTCAGCTTCTTTTTCGGAGATGATCACCTCCTTAGGTGAAAAAGACCGTATTAGGTCCCGCACCTGCCCCCAGGCGTCATTGCCCTGAAACTCTGTTGCGGAAAACTCGCCAGTAGAAAGATCAAGAAAAGCTGCCCCTACAGAGTTCCTGACGGTCGCGACCGCACATAGAAACATAGGCTCTTTTGACTCCGTCACCTGCGAATCTATCGCAGTTCCCGGTGTTATGACCCTAACAACCTCTCGCTTGACCAATTTCGTGCCCTTGGTTGCCGGTTCTGCCTGTTCACATATCGCAACTCGATACCCCTTTTTAATGAGTCTGGAAATATATCCTGCCGCAGCATGGTGTGGGACACCGCACATAGGCACCGGATTTTTTGAATCTTTTTGTCTGGCCGTGAGCGTTATCTCGAGTTCTCTGGCACCGATAACAGCATCTTCATTGAACATCTCATAGAAATCACCAAGCCGAAAGAACAGAAGTGTTCCCGGATATTTCGACTTTATGTCGAGATACTGCCTAAGCATTGGTGTCATGTTTTCCATATCCGCAAAAATGTCCGCGAGGCAAAAGTTTAGCGAAAACCTTGCGTTAATCAAAATTGCGGTTTTCAAAGCCCTTAGGTTTTGTTAAACTTGACTTTTTTGAGGAACTGGCATTTGGAGGCCATCCGTTTGGAACCGATAGGACTCTAAACCATATATGCATCTGGCATTTAGAATAAAAAGGGAGATCTCCAAATAATGAAAATAATGTATTTGCCGCTATTGTTTATTGGCCTTGTGCATTTGTTTGGCAGCATGGCCCAGGCTCAAACACCGATCAGGGATGATCGCTACAGGATCGGCTATCAGGACACGATAGAGATACATGTGTTTAGACAGCCCGGCCTGTCGCAAAGGGTAAATGTCAATGCTAACGGGACGATCAACCTTTACAGACTCAAAGAACCTGTTGTTGCGGTCTGTAAGACCGAACGCGAACTTGCAAATGACATTGCGGCTGCATACTCAAAAGAATATCTCCGTAATCCTGAGGTCAATGTCATTGCGGTTGAGCAGCGGTCACAGTCGTTTGCCATTATCGGAGCAGTAAAGAAACCCGGTAATTATTATGTGAATCGTCAGATCCATTTGCTAGAGTTGTTGGCTTTAGCTGAGGGACAATCAGAAGAAGCTGGTTCGCGAGTACTCGTAGCCCGAACGGGAAGCCGTTCAAACTGTAAATTGAACGAAAGCGTCACCGCGGATGGCGGTGCAGGCGAAGATATAACTCTTCTTGATTATAAGTTACGGGATATTATCGAATTCAAGCAAACTTTGATGCTGAAGCCGGGCGACATAGTTTCGGTTGCGGAAGCAGATGTCGTATTTGTTTACGGCAATGTTAACAAGCAGGGACAGGTCACTATGCGTGAACCGCTCACTCTGACTCAGGCGATTGCCTCAGCAGAGGGTCTGAAACCGGCGACAAAGAAGGACAACATTCGTATTTTGCGTCAAAAACCAGGTAGCGCTGACAGAGATGAGTTCGTATATGATCTCAAAGCGATCGATCAAAGGAAGGTCGCTGACCCGATATTAGAGCCAAATGATGTGGTTGCGGTAGGCGAAGATCGGGCAAAGAGTATATTGAACAATATCGGAAAATCATTGACCAACGGAATTCCTTCGATCTTTTACCGGATACCATAGATTTTTTTTAATGAAAGAGACTAGAGATATAATTCAGAAGCACCCTGATCCGGTAACTGAGATCGAACGTGGTTTTGACCCGCAGATCATTGGCCCGTCAGGACGTTATCCCGCTTACCGTGACGTTTACGGTCAGGAAGGCTTCCAGCTTTTGGACTATTGGCGAGCTATCAGGAAGCGATTGTGGCTGGTGGTCGGTATCGCAGTTCTGGCCACGACGCTGTCTGCTATCTACATGGCCCGCAAACCTAACGTTTACAGGGCAACGTCGAAGATTCAGGTCGATCTCGAGCAAACCAATCCTGATCTTGTCACTAGTGATCGGCAGCGCCCGCTTACAAATTCCGATCCGTCTTATTTCAACACCCAGCTTCAGCTTTTGAACAGCGACACACTTCTCAGGCGAGTTATCAAGGATCACAGTCTTGACACGAACAAGGAGTTCCAGGCCGAAATGACGGGTTCTTCACCGTCTGCCCTTCGTTCTATACTTCGCTCGATCGGTCTTTCGGGTGGAAATGATGCGACATCAGCGTCAGGAACCGACAATGCTAACTCCCTTAATTCCAGTCTAGTTTCAGCTGAAGAGATCGAAGAGGCGGTACGACTTGCCCCGTATGTCGATATGATCAAGCGCAGTATGGAGGTTGATCCGGTAAGGGAACCTCGAACGACTATGAAGGATACGCGTCTGATAGACGTTTCATATCGTCATACTGATCCTGAACTGGCGGCCTTCATTGTCAATAGTGTCGGTGAAACTTTTGCCATTGCAAATCAGGAGCAGCGTACAGGAACTTCAAGAAAGACAAGTGATTATTTACAGAAGCGAATATCTGATCTACAGGCAGATGTACGGTCTGATGAGCTGAAACTCGTCGAACTGGAAAGGGACGAAGGAATATTGAAGACCCCAGGCGACCAAACGATCGTTCTGGAACGGCTCGCAGGACTTAATAAAGATCTGCTTACCGCAGAAAACGAAAGAAAGACCGCAGAAGCTGAGTTTAATTCGATCAAAGGTTCTCCGGAAAGGATCAAATCCGTAGCCGAAGCGGAAAGTGCACGATTCATCACAGAGCGGGAAAACTTTTTAATTTCTTTCAGGAACGACACTCAGAAAAAAGTTGCTGATCTACAAGCAGCCCGTTCACGACTGCTCGTAGAATTTCAGGAAGGTGCCCCTGAAATAAAGGAAATTGATGATCAGGTCGCAAGCCTTGAAAGTTCGTTGGCTGCTGCAACCGAAAAGGCAAATAAAGAGATTCAAGCGTTTCGAGACAGAACCGCAGGCACCCTGCTAAAGGTCCTTGAAACTAAGTACCTTAGAGCGAAGGAAAAAGAGGATAAGATACGATCTGCGTTTAATGTTCAGTTTGAAGAAGCTCAAGGACAAAATGCCGGGGCTGTAATGCTCAAACTGCTGCAACAGAACATTGAAACAAATAAAGGTTTCCTGGATAATCTCAGACGCCAGCAAAGTTCAAATGACGTTGCATCACAAGGTTCTGACAACAATATCCGCGTTGCAGAATATGCCATACCGCCGAAACAGGCGGTTTCACCGCGTCGCGTGACGACCGTAATAGGTACATTGCTGCTTTCAACGCTTTTCGGCATCGGGCTTGCCCTTTTCCTCGAATATCTTGATGACACCATCAGATCAGCCGAGGAGATCGAAAGCCTTCTTCAGTTGCCGGCATTGGCAGCTATTCCTGCTCTTGATTCTATGCCTAAGCGCCGACTCTTATTGGTCGGCGGAGCCGATAAACCTGATGATGCGGATAGCGAGGTATCAGAACTTCTTATACACGCCGATCCTCGCTCATCTTTGGCTGAAGCATATAGACAGCTCCGCACCTCGATACTGCTGTCGACAGCCGGCCATGCACCGAAATCCTTGTTGATAACGTCCGGTCTTCCCGCTGAGGGCAAAACGACCACTGCCACCAATACAGCCATAAGCCTAGCTCAAACCGGAGCCCGCGTTCTCTTGATAGATGCTGATATGCGTCGTCCTAGAATGCATTCTGTATTTGGCATCAGCAACAATACTGGTCTCAGCACATTGCTTTCAAGTTCGCTTGTAGAAAGTGAGGTATTGACCACAATAAAAATGGATGACAAGACAAAATTGAATGTCCTTCCATCAGGTCCGATACCGCCTAATCCCGCCGAACTCATCGGTTCAGAGCAGATGGCAAATCTTCTTAAGATCGTGCAGCGCCACTTCACACATGTTGTTGTGGATTCGCCGCCGATCAACTCATTCACTGATGGTGTGCTTGTTGCTTCAATGGTGGATGGCGTTATATTGGTGGTTCATTCCGGCAGAAGCTCGCGACAGGTCGTGCGCAGGGCTAAGCAGATATTACAGGATGTCGGCGCAAGAATATTCGGTGTTGTGCTGAACAATATTGATATCAATTCACACGACAATTATTACTACTACCAAAGCTATTACGACCGTAACTCCTATTTTTCTGAGGATGAACCGGAAAATAACAGGAGCTGATCTGTATATTTTATGAACGACAAGGTAAGGGTTCTGGTCACAGGAGCCGGAGGTTTTATCGGCAGCCATCTGGTGACCGATCTTAAAAAACGCGGTTATTGGGTTAGGGGGGTTGATATAAAACTTCCTGAATTCCAAAGCAGCGATGCTGATGAGTTTCTATTGCTTGATCTTCGTTTTTGGGAGAATTGTCTTAAAGCCACTGACGAGATTGATGAAGTTTATGCTTTAGCCGCTGACATGGGCGGAATGGGCTTTATCTCTGCACACCATGCTCAGATACTCTATAACAATTCTCTGATAAATCTGCATACGCTTGAGGCTTCACGGACGAACCGCGTCAAACGCTATCTATATACCAGCAGTGCGTGCATCTATCCTGAATACTTACAGGAGAATACCAATGTTACGCCTCTGAAAGAAGAAGACGCATATCCCGCCATGCCTCAGGATGCATATGGTTGGGAAAAACTAATATCGGAACGTCTATGTATGCATTATGCGGACGATTATGGCTTTGAGACACGCACCGTGCGCTTTCACAATATCTTCGGCGAGAATGGCACATGGCAGGGCGGCCGTGAAAAAGCTCCGGCGGCGCTGTGCCGCAAGATAGCGACGGCAAAACTCTCCGGCGAAAATGAGATAGATATTTGGGGCGATGGCGAGCAGACGAGATCTTTCTGCTACATCAGCGATTGTATTGAGGGCATATATCGCTTGATGAGATCGGACTTTCGTGAACCTCTGAACTTGGGACAAGACAGGATGGTCACGATAAACGAGCTAGCCGATATAATTGCTGATATCGCCGACATCAAGATCGTCAAGAAACATATCGACGGTCCGCAAGGTGTTCGCGGCAGAAATTCCGACAACAGCAAACTGCGTGAGGTGTTGGGTTGGGAGCCCACGGTCTCACTCGAAGAAGGCCTGGCAAAAACATATCGCTGGATAGAAGAACAGGTCAGAGAGGCAGGAGAGTTTGAGACAGCGGCCTATGCTTCCGCAAATGGATCTACTGAAAGTGTCTGAACCTCTAAAGATCGCTCTCGTCATTCCGGTTTTTAACCGCAGGGAAACAACGCTCCAAGCTTTGCGGAGTCTTTCGCGCATTGATACTTCCGGCATGGAAATTCGTATCCATATTGTGGATGACGGGTCAACGGACGGAACTTCTGAGGCGATCACAAAGGAATTTCCAGACGTCGTGATAGTTCCGGGAACCGGTTCGCTTCACTATGCCGGGGGCACTAATGCCGGTATCGAGGCCGCGTCAGTGTGGAACCCGAACCATTACTTATTGATGAACGACGATTCCGTGTTTCATGATCAGTTCCTTCAGCGTTTAGCAGCTACTGCCAACGCATATCCACGTTCTGTTGTCGGAGCTCTTTTGCTCTTATGGGATGAACCACATAAGGTATTTCAGGTGGCTCCCGAATGGAAAACCTTTCGCGGAGGCTGGCAGATACCTGAAGATCTGACCGCATTCAATGTACCGGATCAAGCTTTCGAGGTTGAAGGACTGGTCGGCAATTGCACTCTTGTGCCGGCGGCGGCCGTAATGGAATGCGGCCTAATGGATGCCGAGCGATTTGCTTACGGCTGGGGCGATGCACAGTATTTCCGAAAACTGAGCAATGCCGGATGGGAACTGTTGGTAGAACCCAAGTCTTATGTCTGGTGCGAACCGAACACGTACCCTCCGCCGCTTCACTCTCAAGGACTTAGACACGTGCTGCGTGTACTGTTTATTGACAAACGGCATCCGACAAATCTGCAAAGACAATTCGCTGCACGATGGCACTCTGCACCGAATAAGATCACAGCAACATTATCCTTTGCGATCTTTCTTTTTCAGTTGGCAGGCAAAGCTATAAAGTTTGGAAATTCAAGCCGAACTGGTCAAAGCTGAAGCTTTTCTCACAGCAATATCTTATCTATGTCTCGCAAAAGAGTTTTTTATGCATGGAATTATGTCAATTGGGGCGGGGCTCAGATATATTTTCTCTCCATCATAAAGCTAATTCGTAAAGATTGGGATATCACGATGGTATTGCCAAAGGGAACTTCCGAGGAATTTCTCGGATTTCTCGATGAGTTGGGAGTGGAAAGGGTCTTTTTTGATCATCCTCTTGATAAAGAAACACCGAGCAGCTTATTCGGAAAACTGATGCGACAAGCCCGCAGAGTTCGGTCTGAATGCAGTATGTATAAAAAGCTGCGTCAATTAGGAACTCGAGGCACCGTAGTACATATTGAGGCGGCTCCGTGGCAGTCATGGTTGCTGTTGACAGCTCTCGTTGCGGGGGGAGCAAATGTATTCGTGACGCTGCATAATTTTCTCAATACACCTTCTTTCCCAAGAAAACTCCTATGGAAGGTCAGAATGAGGTTTTTAACGCTACTGCCCCGATTTAATGTATTCACCTCTAATCAGGATGCAAAGACCCGTTTTGCAGAATACTTTGGCGAACGTTTTGCGAAGACCATTGAAGTAACATACACCGCGGTAGATCCCGCACAGATAGCTGAAGCCGCTGCTACTTCTAACAGATCAGCTCTCCGTAAGGATCTAGAGATCAGTGAGAATGCTTTTGTGGTGTTGACTGTGGGACAGTTCATTGACCGAAAAGGAAGATGGACGTTGCTCGAAGCCGCGAAGCAGGTGGTCGAAGAGGTTCCGAATGCATTATTTTTGTGGGTAATGCCAAGCCTTCCAGACAGTGACACACTTAAAAAAATAGAACTTTACGGATTAGGGAATTCGTTCCGACCGATCCTTTCGGCAAATGTTGGAAGCAACCGGATGGAGATACTTCGTTTTTTCAAGATCGCAGATATATTCGCATTACCTAGTTTTATCGAAGGATTGCCCATAGCTTTGCTTGAAGCAATGGCTCTAGGAATACCTTCTGTATCGACCGACGTCTTTGCGATACCGGAGGCGATAAAGAACGAACAGACTGGTTTGGTCGTCGAAGCAGGAGACTTTACCGGCCTCTCCAGAGCAATGATCCGTCTTTACCACGATCCAGAATTGAGGGAACTTTTTTCGAAGAACGGCAGTGAACATGTTCTTAGAAGTTTCAATGAAAGTCAGGCAGCATTGACAGCATTACAAGCCTACGAAAGAATGTTCGGATCAAGGACGTGAGTAATTTACCTTCACAAAATCCCACAACTATTGCACGTAATACGATCTACGGCGCTCTTACGTGGCTGTTGCCATTGGCGCTCAGCCTCGCAGTCACGCCTCTGCTTTACAGGTCGCTCGGTTCAGAAACTTACGGCATCTATGTGCTTGTTGTCGGCCTTATCTCCTACTCATTTAATTTCGGCATTGGGCGAGCGGTCATTCGATATGTATCCGCTTATCGTTCTTCAGATGAAAAAGGGATGATCCGCGGGATCTTTTCCGCAACGTTGATCATCGCCGTGACAATAGGGTCCTTTGGGATGATCTCTATTCTATTGCTGGCCGATGTGCTTGTCTCGGATATTCTGAATATCGATCCACGGCTGGCATCTGAAGCTGCCCTCGCCATACGGATCGCCGCAATAATAATCTTTTTTTCAACGATCAATCAGGTCTTTTGGTCGGTCCTGCAAGGCGCCCACCGCTTTGATATATACTCTAAACTCTTTAACGCCAATAGCTTTCTGACATTAGGCGGCACCTTGGTGCTTGCCTTATTGAGAGTGGAGATTTTATATATTTTCCTCTGGAATCTTTTATCAATGGTCCTGATCACGGGCATTTCCGCCTATGCTTCCAAGAAAGCCGTGCCTGAGATCAGCCCTCAAATACAGACTGCAACGCCGCATTTGATGACGGTACTGCGATTCTCGTCAGGCATTATTGGGTACCAGATACTAGGGAATGTTCTACTCCTGTTTGAACGCGGTTGGATAATGCGGGTAATGGGGTCGGACACTCTTGCTTTTTACGTAATAGCAATGTCGGTCGGAATGTATCTTCACGGATTTTCCACAAGCCTCACACTGACGATCACTCCGCTTGCAAGCGAAACACAAAAAGACCCGGACCGTCTTCTGCGCCTTTACCAAAGGGCCACAAAGTTCATTCTGATCATTGTGGCTTTTATCGCCTCGGCTGTTCTGGCGTCTGGCGAGACATTTCTTACGGTATGGATAGGACCTGACGTGGCGGCGCACGCTGTTTTGCTCATGTCGATCCACGTTGCTGCATTTTCACTTCACGCTATAAGTATAATTTCATGGCAGATGAGAGAAGGGCTTGGCTCTCCGGGACAGAATTTCTATATCTATCTGATAGCTTTTTTGGTGAATATCATTCTGTTGGTCTGGCTCTCAAACGCGTATGGGGCAACCGGAGCGTCTATAGCGCGTTTTGTAAGCTGTGCGATCATCTTTCTGTCGATACTTCAGTTTGAATTATGGCTTTTCAAGCGGATACAAGCAGCTTTTTGGATAAGGCTTTTGGCGGTCACCTGCGTTGCCGGTTTTCTGGGGGGATTTTGCAATTATTTGTTGCTTTCACAATTTCCCGCAAGTTGGATCTGGCTGTTGACCGCGTCGCTCGTGAACGGCATCATTTATGTTTTGGTATTATGGTTGCTGGGCGTGCTGACCTCTGAGGAGAAAGATGTCTTGGCATCATTTATCGACAAGTACCGTAATGTATAAACAACTTTCATCAATTCAGCGGCTGGATTTTTTGCGCGGCCGGATCGCAGATAGATCGGTGCTTCACCTCGGTTGTACCAATCATCCTTATACAAACGAATCGATAGCAAAGGGGACTTTTCTTCATGAAGATATCGTTAACAAGGCATCCCTTACATACGGGTTCGATTTTGACAACGACGGCCTTGATATTTTGAGAGGAATGGCATACACGAACCTGTACAGAGCCGATCTGGAAAAGTTGGAAGATGTTGACCTTGACTTGAAGTTTGATGTGATCTTAGCGGGCGAGGTGATCGAGCACTTGAAAAATCCCGGCATTTTTCTAGAAGGCATCAAAAGATTCATGCATGAAGGATCAGAGCTTATTCTGACGACCGTCAACGCTTATGCTGCTTTTCGTTTTGCTGCTTACGCCCTTCGTGGACGCGGTGGTGTAAATGAGCCGGTGCATCCTGAACATGTTTTTTACTTTTCTTATAGAACGATCGGAAAACTCGTAGAGTTGGCTGGTTTTGAGCAAACCGAATTCTATTTTTATGATATCGGCAGGGAACACCGTCCTACAAACAGGTGGTATTACAATATGATAAATGACATAGCTGTTAAGATATCTCCGCAACTTAGCGATGGGGTCATTGCTGTTTGCAAACTACGGAATGCATCTTAAAAAGAATGCTATTAATGTTCTTGCCAATATATTCAACCTGTAAAATCAGGTAAAATGAAGACTGGGAAATGGCCGCAGCAAACATACAGCAGATAAGAATGACAAGTGGCAAGCGTCGCGGGATGCTCGCCCCTGCTCTGATCCTGTGGGCTATTGTTGTGATCGCATTTTTGGGGGTTGCATGGGTAAGCACGGATATATCAGAACTATATCCTAATTTTTATATACTGCCCTGGGTTTTGCTGACTGGAATAGTAATTTTAGCTCCTAGTATCTACCTTTGGTATAGAGGCCGTTTCGATCTTTTTCATCCTCTTGTTTTTGCAGCTTGGATATACCTTTTCCCGGCGTTCGTGATAGGAGGCATAATAGTAGCGTTCGGTTGGGTCGAATGGTATTTCCTTTCTTTTATTGAAGATCCACACTATACGCTGCCGCTGACCCTGGTATACATCTCTGTTGGATTCCTCGGTCTTACAGCTGGCTTCTTCCTACCGATTGGAAAATGGACGTCTGATATCATATCGCCCCGTTTGCCTGCTGCATGGAACTGGCGGCCCGAACAATTATGGATCGGCGGTATCATACTTCTATTCCTTGGTATTGGCATAAATATTCTGGGGTTTCTTCAAGGTGTACTTGGTTTTCAGAGAAACATTGATATCGGCATGTTCGACGGATTGCTGTATTATCTTGTTATCTTCTTAACAATGGGCACCATCGTTCTCTGGATATCCATATTTTCGGTCGAAAAGAGAACCGGCATATTTTATATTGTCCTAGCACTGTTACTTCTCTTCATACCACTTAGGACCGCCTTTATGGGAAGCCGAGCAGGACTTCTTATCGGACTTTTACCGATCGTTTTCGGATACTATGCATCTGGCCGAAAGTTAAATCTGAAGACCGGCAGCATCTTTGCAGTGCTCGGTATCCTTTCAGTCATCATCGGCATTGCCTATGGAACATCCTTTCGCAACCTCAAGGGCGGAGAGGGAAGGGCAGATGCGGTCAGTTATACCGAAAAAGTTGGTGCTACCATCGATCAGTTGATCGATATGGACACCTCAATTCTTGCTGCTGATACAGCCCAGAGCCTGGCAAATCGTCTTGAAAACCTGACATCGGTTGCTGTTGTTGTTTCCAATTATGAGAAACTGGCTCCGTATGAAGCGAGTCATGGCCTTGAAAATAATATTGTCAACGATCTTTATACGTCCTTCATACCCAGATTCATATGGGCGGACAAACCACCGACATCGGATGCGAGAAGCTACAGTGACCTATACTTTTCCTTTGGTGAAAATTCGTTCGCTATTTCGCCATTTGCCGACCTTCTACGCAACTTCGGTGTGATAGGCATTCCTCTGGGAATGTTGGTGCTTGGTTTTTATCTAAGGCTTATTTATTCTTTATTGATCGAGACTCCGACACCGGCAATATGGAAGCAGACAGCCTATTATCTGCTGCTTGGTGTTGTATCTTATGAATCATTTTATGCTCTGATATTTCCATCAATGGTCAGGACATTGTTCGTTCTGATCGTCGGTTTACTTATACTTCGTCTTTTCGCTAGTTCGAACGATGTCACAAGCGTAAGAAAAGGATTTGCCCTTAAATGACCAAGACCGTATTTACAAACGGGTGTTTTGACATTCTTCACCCCGGACATATTGAGCTGCTCACGCAAGCAAGAAAGCTTGGTGATCGGTTGGTTGTCGGCATCAACAGCGATAGATCAGTTAAAGCAATAAAAGGGCATGAGCGGCCTTTTAATACCGCCGAGGACAGGAAGGCGGTTCTACTCTCGCTTAAACCTGTGGATGAAGTCCTTGTTTTTGATGAACTTACGCCAGAAAAGCTTATCCACGACATTAAGCCTTCTGTGTTGGTAAAAGGCGGCGATTGGAAACCAAATGAGATCATTGGCGCCGATTTTGTTCTGGCTAATGGCGGTGAGGTACATTCGATCCCGCTTGTCGGCACGTTCTCAACATCGGCTTTGGTGAATGATCTCAGGAAAGAAAGATCTAATTCGGATGCTGAAATAAATGATGATCATTCGCACACTTCAAATTCCTTAAAGGAACACATTAAGGTTTTTGAGGAACTTTTGCTAGACGATGAGGGAATGATCGAGCAATGTGCTGATGTAATTCTAAATACCGTTCGGGCAGGCGGGAAGATCCTTATCTGTGGAAATGGCGGCAGCGCCGCTGACGCTCAGCATATCGCTGCAGAATTCGTAGGTCGTTACGAGACCGAACGAAAAGCATTGCCTGCGATCGCTTTGACCACCGACACTTCGGCACTTACAGCAATATCAAATGATTATTCGTTCGAAGCAGTCTTTTCCAGACAGGTTTCGGCGCTGGCAAAGGAAGGAGACTGCCTTATTGCCATTAGCACGAGTGGAAACTCACCAAACGTCATCGCTGCGGTGATGGAAGCCAGAAAACTAGGCTGTCGGATAATTGGAATGACCGGTGCGAAAGGGAAGAAACTCGCGTCGCTCTCTGATGCCGCTATTTTGGTTCCGTCCGAACGAACTGCCCGCATTCAGGAGGCACACATTACCATCGCTCACATATGGTGTGAGGCCGTTGATAAGATGATCGCTGAGGAGATCTCCTCATAGCAGAATATGGGAAAATTGGACAGATTTTCTGATAAAAAGATCTTGGTGGTCGGCGATGTGATGCTTGATCGCTATTGGTGGGGAGATGTCACTCGGATATCACCGGAAGCTCCTGTACCGGTAGTTAGAATAACAAATGACACATTTGCAGCGGGTGGTGCGGCAAATGTAGCCGCGAATATTGCCGGGTTAGGTGCAACGCCGATTCTTATCGGGATCGTAGGTGATGATCCAGAAGCAAAGGAATTATCAACAGCCCTGGAAAAACAGAGTGTTTCGTCCAGTTTTCTAAGTTCATCAGGAACAAGATCGACCATCGTTAAGACAAGGATAGTCGCTCACGGCCAGCACGTTGTACGAGTTGACCGTGAGATGATAACTCCGCTATCTGAAAATGAACAGGCGGCGATAACTGACGTTTTCTCTTCACATATCGACAGCGCTGACGCATTGCTAATATCTGACTATAATAAAGGCCTTTTGACAGGGAACTTGCTATCAGATCTCATAGCATTGGCAAAGGACAGGGATATCCCAGTTTTTGCAGATCCTAAAGGTCTCGACTATTCAAAATATGCAGGAGCAACGATGATTACTCCTAATCGCCGTGAAGCGATTGAGGCGTGTTCTCTAAATGAAGGCGGGGATGACGTGGTGGAATTGGCGGGCAAAATGCTTCTGGACTCCGCAGGCGTCGAAAACGTGCTTATTACTCAGGGCGAGAAAGGAATGACATTGTTCCGCCGTTCCGGCCATCCTTTCCATCTGCAAGCCACCGCGGTTGAAACCTATGATGTTACCGGAGCAGGCGACACGGTCATAGCCACACTAACAGTTGCTCGTTCATCAGATTTCACTCTTGAACAAAGCTCCGCTCTTGCCAACATAGCAGCAGGACATGTTGTTCAACAGGTTGGCACCAGCATCATTTACCGCGACGAATTGGAAAAGCTGTTTGCTGAGTCACTTGATGATCAAACCTCTGAAATTGCTTTAACTTTCGCCGTCTGACATATAAAGTTTCACTTTAATAGAAAAACCATGCGGATATTGATCTTAGGCGGCACCGGAATGCTCGGACACAAGCTTGTTCAGGTATTGGGTAAGCATCACGATGTTTATGCTCTTTGCAGAACATCGACCGACAGACTGTCTTCGCTGAATCTGTTGGAGCCTGAGAAGATATTTGGCGGCATCGACGTTCGCAACTTTGAAGATGTCCGTGCCGCGATCATCGAATGCAAAGCTGAGGTGGTCATAAACGCAGTCGGAATAGTAAAGCAGTCATCCGCTGCAACCGATATACTTGCAACCATTGAGCTAAACACCGTTTTCCCCCAAAGGTTGGCAAAATTGGCGACAGAGCTTGGAATAAGAGTAATAACGATAAGCACGGATTGTGTATTCGACGGAAATTCAGGAAATTACACCGAAGCTGACACGCCAAATGCTTTGGACCTTTATGGACAGAGCAAACATTGGGGCGAAATAACAGGCTCAAACTGTCTAACGATACGAACCTCGATCATCGGCAGAGAATTAGCGGGCCAGCACGGTTTGATAGAGTGGTTTCTTTCGAATCGGGGAGCGAGTGTGCAGGGGTTTACCGAAGCTATCTTCTCAGGTTTCCCTACCATCGTATTAGCGGATATAATTAATGATCTGATAGCAGATCGCCCGGAGATTTCGGGTATTTACCATATTTCATCGGCTCCAATTAGCAAATACGAACTCCTGGTTTTGGCGAAAGATGCTTATGGGCTTGATATAAACATTGAGCCTTCATCAAAATTGCGGATAAACAGAAGTTTGAATTCAGATCGGTTTGCAGAGGCAACGGGATTTCATCCCGATAGTTGGCCGGAAATGATAAGAAAAATGGCAGCAGATCTGACTCCTTACGATAAATGGAAAAGCTTAGGTCTTTAGAAAATAAAAGAGTGCTTGTTACGGGCGGCACCGGATCGCTTGGGCAAACACTAGTGAACAGACTGTTGTCGGGCCAAGATGGGCTTCCGGCAAAGGTGGTCGTTTTTTCACGTGATGAAGCAAAGCAGCATTATATGCGGCTTGAACACCTTGAACGCAAAACTGCGACCGATGACATCATTTATCAGAACTCTCAAGACAGATTGTCTTTCCGCATCGGTGATGTACGAAGTATATCGTCCATTTCGGCCGCTCTAACCGATATCGATGTCGTGTTTCACGCCGCAGCCCTAAAGCAGGTTCCTTCTTGCGAATATTTTCCTTACGAAGCCGTCCAAACCAATATACAGGGCGCGGAGAATCTTGTGCGGGCGATACAGGAACGTAATTTTCCGGTGGAGGCAGTTATAGGAATATCCACAGACAAAGCCTGCAAACCCATAAATGTAATGGGAATGACAAAAGCGATACAGGAAAGAATTCTTATCGAGGCCAATAGAGAGATACCGGGAACCTGCTTCATGTGTGTGAGATACGGCAACGTCATTGCATCCAGAGGCTCGATCGTACCTTTATTTGTTCAGCAGGTAAGAGAAGGGCGGACACTGACCGTTACGCTTCCTGAAATGACCAGATTCTTGTTGAGTCTTGATCGGGCGGTAGATACAGTTATTGCTGCTTTTCGGGAAGGGAAGCGTGGTGAAACATATGTGCCGAAAGTAAAGGCCGCAAAGATCGTTGATGTGGCCAAAGCCCTTATTGGCGATCGCGACCTGCCAATAGAGTTTAGCGGTATTCGGCCCGGAGAAAAGATCCATGAAATAATGGTCTCTGAAGAAGAATGTTTTAGAACTATCGAGCGCGGCGATTATTACGTAATTTTGCCTGTACTACCGGAATTGCGCGAAACCGCTGAGGTTGAACCCACGCTGACATCCGAATATTCTTCAAAGAACGACAATATCGACATACCCGAACTGCTGGAACTGCTCAGTTCGGCGGGAGGCGAGATCGAGCATTTTATCAGTGAGAATTAAGTTTCCTGATCATATTTTCTTATGAAAGTTGCAACGATATTCGGCACCAGGCCTGAAATAATCCGGCTTAGCTTGATCCTAAAGATCCTGGATCAACATTGTGACCATCTCACGATCCATACGGGGCAGAATTTTCAGTCCAATCTGAGCGATATTTTTCTTAGTGAGCTGGATGTGCGGACTCCTGACATCCAACTCGGCATCAGGTCAAGAAGTTTTGGCGATCAGGCAGGTCAAATAATCTCTGCGGTCGATCAGGTGCTGTCGGAACAAAAGCCGGACAAAGTGCTGATCCTTGGTGATACTAATAGCGCTCTTTCGGCTATTCCGGCCGCAAGACGAGGAATTCCTGTTTTTCACATGGAGGCAGGAAATCGTTGCTTTGATGATCGCGTACCGGAAGAGATAAACCGCCGGATCATTGACCATTCCAGCACATTCCTATTGCCCTACACTCATCGCAGCAAGGAAAATCTTGTTCGTGAGGGAATTGAACGGGAAAGAATTTTTATAACCGGAAATCCCATAAAGGAAGTTCTGGATAATTATGCGGAAAGCATTGATAACAGTGATGTTCTGGAAAGACTGAAGCTCCGTGCCTTCGATTACTTCCTGGTCACACTCCATAGAGCAGAAAACGTTGATATCGAACAAAGACTTAAAGTGATACTTGAAGGTCTTAATGCCGTCGCATTGCAATATCAGAAGAAGATAGTGGTCAGTGTTCACCCGAGAACTGCGGACAGGCTCAAGGAATTTGGACTGGATACGATTTCATCGAACATCAGTTTTCTGGATGCGATGGGATTTTTTGACTTCGTAAAGCTTGAAAAGAATTCTTTGGCGGTTTTGACAGACAGCGGCACCGCTCAGGAAGAATGTTCGATCCTCGGCATCCCCAACGTGACCGTTAGAGATGTTACCGAGCGCCCCGAGACGATCGAATGCGGGAGCAATATCCTAAGTGGAGCAAACCCTCAGCTTATCCTGAAAGCGGTCGAACTCGCCACATCACAACCTGCAAACTGGATCCCGCCGGATGAATATACTGTTACCAACGTTTCTCAAACCGTCAGTAGGATAGTTCTCGGTTACTCCAACCTTCGCCGCTACGGATCTTAGATCAAAGATGAAACCCAGGATACTTGTCCTCTGTGATTTTTACTTACCGGGCTTCAAGGGAGGCGGTGGTATGTGGACCGTTGTTAATCTGGTAAATAGATTTTGTACGAAGTATGATTTTTTTGTTATTACACGAAATTACGACGGCCGAGATGACAAGAAGCCCTATTCAGACATCAGAACAGGCGAATGGAACGATATCGGAAACGCAAAAGTACTATACCTTTCGGACAAAATGATGAATGAGGCGGCGTTGATCGGAGCCGCTTTGGAAACAGCCCCTCATGCAGTGTTTCTTAATGCCTTTTTTGCGACACCATCGATACTCTACTTGTTTGCAAGGTGGAAAGGAAAGAACAAAGATATTCCAGTCATCTTGGCTCCATGCGGAAATCTGTCAACAGAGGCAATAGATCTAAAACCGCTGAAAAAACGTGTTTTCTTAAAGCTATCTGGATATATGGGACTTCATCAAGATATCTTTTGGAAGGCCTCATCCGAATTGGAAAAGAAAGAGATCCAAAACGCTATCGGGTTTCATGCCGACGTAAAAATAGCACCGGACCTACCGCCGCGAGATATATTGCCCGACTTTTCATTGGAACAAAAACCAAATAAGCACTCTGCCGAGCTAAATTTGTCATATGTATCACGGGTGGTGAAAAAGAAGAACCTTCATTTTTTACTAACCGCACTTTCTACGATCAAAGACCGTAATATCACTCTTGATATCATTGGATTGCAGGAAGAGCAGCCCTATTGGCAAAAATGCCTTGCTATAATACGAACGCTTCCAACTAATATAAAAGTAAACGCACACGGTGGTGTTACATATGACGAAGCTCTTGAACATTTGGTGAATTCTCACTTTTTCGTACTTCCCACGTTAAATGAAAATTTCGGATATGTTTTCATAGAGGCTTTGGCGGCAGGCTGTCCGCTTATCATAAGCGATAGGACAATGTGGAACGACCTGCAAAAGAATGGCACCGGATGGAATCTTTCTCTTGATTCCGTGGAACCATGGGTTGATGTAATTAAAAAGTGTTGTGATATGAAAGAAGAGGAATATATTCAGATGTCACGAAATGCCCGCAAATATGCGGTTGACTGGTTATCTGATCCTAGCGTAGAAGCCGCGACGGCAAAGATCTTAGAAGAGGTGATCGGTTCATAGAATGTCAATTGCACCTCCAGAAAGTGGCGCCGTTAAAGATCGGTTATGGGTTGTGTCAGAACTATATTATCCGGAAGAGACCTCGACCGGATATTATCTGACCAAGATAGCCGAAGGCCTTGTCGACCGGTTTGATGTCAAGGTATTGTGCGGCCAGCCAAATTACTTTCGGCGTGGCGTCCGTGCACCAAGGCATGAGATGCATAGGTCGGTTGAGATATTTCGAGCTGCCGGAACTACCTTTGACAAGAACGTTATACCGCTAAAAGCGATAAACATGCTCACATTGGGCGTTTCAGTCCTATTCCAAGCACTTAGACGTTTCAAAAAAGGAGATAGGATCCTCGTAGTTACCACACCGCCGATCATGCCCTTTATGATCTGCCTTGCATCGCTTATCAAAGGCTCAAGTTTCACACTGCTTATACATGATAATTATCCTGAGATGATATATGCGGTAGGGAAAACTTCCGAAACTTCCTTGCTTACGAGAGCCGTCAACTATTGCAACCGATGGCTTTATAAATATACTGCCAAAATCATCGCGGTTGGCCGCGATATGCGGGAATTACTGCAGAAGAAAACGCAAGGGTTGGACATCCCGATAGATG
Organism: Acidobacteriota bacterium; assembly: GCA_019639215.1. Lineage (GTDB taxonomy): Bacteria > Acidobacteriota > Blastocatellia > Pyrinomonadales > Pyrinomonadaceae > OLB17. Next base: position 9,047 of record JAHBSH010000028.1, on the reverse strand, counting down.
TTATCCCGAATTGGGCAGAACTTGAATCCGTTACGCCGACGCCGCGTTCCGAGAATAAGTTGTTAAAAGACCTAGGTCTTGAGGATAAGTTTGTATTTCTTTATGCGGGTAATATGGGACGCCCCAACGATCTTGAGAGTATTATTGACGCAGCCGTAATACTGAAAGACAGTCCGGAATTTCACTTCATTTTTCTTGGCAACGGTGCTAAACAGCAATGGCTTGAAAAAGCGGTCACAAATAACAGCCTCACAAATATTAATATCCTGCCACCTAGTCCCAGATCAGAGCAGATCGTATTTTTGAATGCCTGTGACGTCGCATTAGTAACCCTAGTGAAAAAAATGAAAGGCGTTTCAATGCCAAGCCGTACTTACAACATCATGGCCGCCGGTAAGCCGATCCTTGCCATAGCAGAGAAGGGATCTGAGCTAGATCAGGTGGTAAATGAAGAGGAAATTGGTTGGTTGGTTGAGCCTCATGATCCGTACGCCCTTGTCGCCGCGATAAAGGAACTTTACAACCATAAAGAAGATCTTGCGGGAATGAGAGAAAGAGCAAGGAAGGCAGCAGTCTCAAAATATTCGCTTGACGTTGCCATCGATGCCTATAAGGAGGCTTTGAAATAATTCAGGATGGCATTTACTGGTCTCATTTTCTTGATCTCAGGTCTATTGCTGTCATATCTCGGCACGCGGATGTTTCTCAAATGGAGCAGGAAACGCGATCTTCTGGACATTCCAAACGAGAGAAGTTCCCACACTGTACCCGTTCCGCGAGGGGCAGGCCTTGTGATAGCCATTGTCTGTCTCGCAGGCTACGGTCTGGCCGGCGTCTTTCTCAATGTGCCTTTTTTACTGATGTTTTTGGTCGCCGGTGCCGTTATCGCTTTGACCGGATGGGCCGACGACCTATACTCAATACCTCGTATTTTACGCGTCAGCGTCCAAGGGATATGTGGACTTTTATTGATCTATTCAATAGGTTACTTCGACGCTGTTTCATTCGGTACTAGAGAGATGACCCTCTCTTTCTGGGTGTTTGGTATCGCTGTGACATTTTGCTGGTTCGTATGGGTCGTAAATGCCTTTAATTTCATGGATGGCATTGACGGGATTGCCGCCGGTACTGGACTCGCAGCCTCCATTGTTTGGTTGATCTTCGGCTATATTTTCAATGCTCCAGGTATTATGATCTATGCTGGGCTGTGCGGCGGTGCCTGTCTCGGATTCCTTTTTTTCAATTGGCAACCTGCAAAGGCATTCATGGGTGATGTCGGAAGTTCGTTCCTAGGATTTTCTTTTGCTGCACTTCCGTTAATGGCCCTGTCACAATCAGAAGCGGATCGCGAAAACATTCTTTTATTTGCCGCCGCCACTGTGTGGCCGTTTATTTTTGACACACTTTTCACTTTTTTCAGACGTATACCTGCCTTAGGGATAAACGTATGGAAACCGCACAGGTCGCACATCTACCAGATCATGGTCGATAGTGGCATGTCCCATTCAAAAGTTGCTTTGATATACGCAGCAAGCTGCCTTATTACAGGTTTGACCGTCCTTGGCTTTATGATCGTCCAAAAGCCGCTTATTTTTGTATCCGTTACAATAATGGGATCTCTTTCTATGGTACTGATAACATTCTACTTGCGATGCAAAAGACCGCATTCAACTTAGACCCGGACATGTTTAACCCATAAGGTTGTAGAATTAAATAATGGATCAAATTTTTGAATTTGCTTTTGTCATGGAATCATTCGGCGTCCGGCTGCGTATTGAGAGCAATGATGAGACGCTGCTTGCTGATGCTGCTGAAAATCTCAGATGGGCATTCGCAGAAAAATTGAACATTTATGAGGATGAAGGAGATGCCAGCCTCTCATTTGGGCTTGAATTAAAGGGAAGTGAGTTCATTCTTTACAGGGACAATGAATATTTTACAAAAGGCGAGATAAAAAGAATATTTCTTAAGTATATGAATTCGGTCGTCAGAAACCGCGTTGCGGAATTCGCTCCGGAACACACTTTCATTCACGCGGGTTCGGTCGGATGGAAGGGGAGATCGCTTATTTTTCCCGCAAAAAGCTTTAAGGGAAAATCAACTCTGACAAGCGAGTTAGTAAAACTCGGAGCCGATTATTACTCAGATGAATATGCTGTTATCGACGATAACGGCCTCAATCACCCATTTCCACGGCCTCTTTCGTTGAGAACCGGCGAAGGAAAAGACCTAAGAGAGAACGAGGTGCCAGTAACAGAAATAAACGGCGTTGCGGGAATCGAACCGTTACCAATCGGCATGGTCATTATCACCGAATATGACCCAGAATCTGATGGAGATCTCAGCCAACTCACCACGGGAGAAGGTATTCTCGAAACGCTGGTTCATACGATACCCTTTGCACGGGACCCAAAAACTTCTTTAAAACGCTTGAAAACATCTCTGAACCGTGCAATAATCCTGAAAGGTATCAGAGGTGACGCTAGTGATTTTGCGCTCACTGTTTTATCTAATATTGATAATAATTTGGACTCGAATGATTTAGATGAGTCATTTTTTTGGAGGAGATAATGAATAACCCGCAGTATCCCGTTGCTCGCAGCACGAATCTGGTCATACAGGAAGTGCCTAACGAGGTTTTAATTTTTGATATTGATACAAACAAGGCGCACTGTTTAAATAGAACCGCAGCTTTGGTATGGAAGTCATGTGACGGAAAACGATCTGTTAATGACATTGCAAAGCTTGTAGGCAGTGAAACAGGTGAACAGGTATCTGATGATCTTGTATGGCTTGCGATTGATCAGCTTAACGAAACAAACTTATTAGAAGATCAGGTTGTTGTAGATCTCAAAGGCCAGTCACGGCGTGATGCACTTAAAAAGATCGGTTTGGCTTCGATGATAGCTTTACCCATAGTCGCATCGTTGGCAGCACCGCAGAATGCATTAGCTAATCTGTCATGTGGTTGCACCACCTCTGCAAATTGTGGCACAAATAATCCGGCACAGAATTGTCCTGCCACCTGTGACACAGACATTGGCCTATGCCGATAAGTTTCGCTTATCTAGAATTTTATACTAAAAATTTAAAAGCGGAATAAGATGTATCTTGTTCCGCTTTTTCTATTATAGGTGGAAAATCTTCTTGATACCTCATCTTCAGAGTATCAGTTCGTGCTTCTTGAAAAAAAGGGCTTTGAACTGAAGATATCTGAATTCGTCGCACTATTAGGTTTCCATTCCATTCCCTCATTATTGTTCAAAGGCTGGCTTGCCGCGAGTAACTATCCCGAAACTCATTATCGTCAGTATTCGGACATCGACCTAGCCGTTGCTCCGGAGGATTATGACCAAGCCGTTGCACTGATCCGGGAAGCTAAACCAAGAGGGATCGCGGTCGATATTCACAAAGGTTTCCGCCACCTCGACACTCTATCATGGGAAGAGATCTTCTCACGAAGCCAAACAATAACACTCAATAATACCGAAGTTCATGTTCCTTGTCCTGAGGATCACCTGCGTATAATGTGTGTCCACTGGCTGACTGACGGTGGTGAGTATAAACATAGGCTTTGGGACATCTACTATGCAGTTACCAATCGTCCCGTTGATTTTGATTGGGACAAATGTCTTTCTCCGGTTAGCCCCGTCCGACAGGAATGGGTGATTACCTGCATCGCTCTCGCCCATCGATATCTTGATCTCGAAATAGACGATCTTCCATTTGCTGAACGAGCAAAAGATCTTCCTGAATGGCTCACTGAACGTCTCGAATACGAATGGGAGAACAGAGTGCCGTTGCGTCCTTTGAGGATCGTTTATCGTGATCCGGCTCTTTTGATCCAGCAGTTGAAAAAGCGTTTTCCGCCGAACCCGATCTATTCAACCGTTGATATGGAAGGCTCCTTTGCAAGTCGCACAAGGTTCTTCTATCATCTCGGTAGCATGCTGAAACGCTCACGTAACACGGTCAGGGATATTTTCAATATTGTCCGGCATCGTCCCTCACGGAAATCATGACCCTTCCTTCGGAATCTTCTTACATCCTTGCATTGGAAACCGCCATTGCCGGCGGTAGCATCAGTCTTTTGCGCAACGGTGTTGTTATTGACTCCATGTTCGGGAACGCCTCAGTTTCCAGAGCAGAGGAACTTTTACCCAACATCAGTTCTATTCTCAGCAATAACGCCATCTCACTCGAACAGATCGGCCGGATAGCGGTATCTGTCGGTCCTGGCAGTTATACAGGCATCCGTATTGGAATGGCGTCTGCAATGGGTTTGAGTACAGCTATCGGATGCAACTGCGTCAGTGTCCCGGTTCTGCACGCAATGGCACTCTTGGCAAAGACCGGATGCTCGAGCTGTATGACTGCCGTGCCTGTCGGCAAAGGAGATGTGGCTTACCAGCTTTTTAATATCGCTGAAGATCAACGCTTGATACCGGTCAACGTCCCGGAAATTGTGGCAAATAATGAATTCGAAGATGCCATTTCAGGATTTGACCTCGACTGTGTGGTGTTACATGACCAGATCAGCGAACTGCTGACCGAGGCAACTCAAGCTGAAATCATCCTCTCAGGAAATAGCCTTGCAAATGTAGTAGGACTAGCGTCACAGAATGATTCTATTCCTGATGACCTTTCTCCTATTTATCTTTTGAACAAGGGCCGCAATAAGGGGCTTTTCTGAATGTCTCCTATGCATGTTTTTACCGTACAAGAAGCAACGAAAAGTGATATCCCTTCCGTTATCGAAATTGCAGACGTCTGTGATCTGAGCAGGTGGTCAAAACAAGACTTAATTGCAGAGATAAAATTGGAAAAGTCTATATTTCTTCGACTGCTTGATGAAAAGATGTCTTGTATTGGCTTCATCTTAGGACGAGTTGTCCCTGGAGCCATCTGGGATTGGGACGCAGACCTTTACAACATCGGGGTATTGCCCCACGCCCGGAGAAAAGGCGGTGGCGAGTTATTGATGGCCGAGTTTCTAAACAGGTCTCGCAAAATGGGAGCCAAAAGCGTGTGGCTGGATGTAAGAGAATCAAATACATCCGCAATCGCATTCTATTCAAAATTTGGCTTTATAAGTGAAGGAATACGGAAAAATTTCTATCGTGATCCGACCGAAAACGCTCTTCTAATGAATCTTAAGATCGAAAATTTAAAACTCTAAGTTTTAATAGATCACGGAACAGAAAGCTTGAAATGGATGTGTCATTTACGTTAAAATTCAAATTACACTCAATGCTGTCTGACCCGCTCATTTGGCCATGAGTGTAAAAAATTGAAAAGTGAGGAACAAGACCTTATGGACATGCAAACACCTGATCCGGTGCGTGACGAGCTGCTAAAAAGCAATTCCACATTCCGTGATATGGTAAACAAACACCAGAACTATGAATTACGCCTAACTGAACTTGCAAGCCTTACCTACCCAAGCGACGACGAACAGCTTGAAGAGTCCACACTTAAAAAGAAGAAATTGTTGTTGAAGGATGAGATATATGCAATGATGCATAATTTCTCAGTATCACATTAAAAGCGTTCATCACTATCACAGAAAGGGCTGTTCGACAATGATCGGACAGCCCTTTCAATTTGAGGTTGGCGTGTGTCAGTTGCACACTCCTTCACCATAGAAAATTATTGAAGAGGATACAGGAACGGCCAATCCTCCATTCCCAAGTAAAATGATCGGACTTGCAACATTCATGTTGGCTCCCAGCGGCAAACGATTTAGGATGGTTCCACGAGCGCGGTCTATCAAAAATATCTCTTCGTCACCGATTCCGGACACGTATATCGAGGTTTCGGCAACAGATGCAGGGATCGCGATCCGGTTTGGAACGCGGCGACGCCATACAACGTCTCCTGACCCAGCAGACAGCTTATAGACAAAATTATCCAATGAGGTAAGAAATATCTCATCCTTGGAAATATGTATCCCTGTCACGGCCGCCCCCGCTTTGAAATTCCAAGAAGATTTGCCGTCAGATGAAGAGATCTTACTGATACCACCGCTGTTGTCTGCTACAAATACACCGTGAGAGGCATTCGCCGTGATGGCTCTTATTTCTTTACCCAAACTGCCTTGGGTCAGTATTTTCCTTTCCGAAAGAGAAATAGTGGCAAAAACGCCCGAAGCATTTAGTACCCATAGAACATCCTCTGAAATAGCCGATTGTAATGGGCCATTGAAAGGAAGATCCTTTCTCAGCAAACCTTCCGGAGAGTCAGATGTCATCAAATAAATAAAACCGGCATCTCCGATAATCACCGGCCCTACATCCGATGTAAGTAGATAAAACCTGTCGGCATAAGATAAAGAAACGCTTTTAGATGGAAGTCCTGTGGCCGGATTGATCTCTCGTAAATGCGACGTTTTGGTATCTGAACCGTTACCTCCGGTGGAATTTGTCACGACATAAATGTGATCTCCTGTCCGCAACAGGTTCGAAGCCGTGTTTCCTCCCAATTCAGCTTTCCATGCCAATGTTCGCGAACCTGTGTCGACAGCGCTGATCGTGCCCCCATGATCTGCAAAAATTAAGCTGTCGCTGTTTAAGATCAGATCACCAGATATCGGCGTTTCAGGAGCATAGATGCCGCAAATGCGGTAGGGATCGTCGATCTCGCCGATAATTGGCTGATCCTGAGGCTCCGCTAGATACGTTGTGAAAGCAAAAGGAGCGGACAGATGGATATGCATGGCCATCGCCATCAAAAACATTTTTTGTATCAGCTTAAACATCCCTTAAATCTTTGTGTTCAGTGTGGACGTATGCCGATCTATTAGTAGCAACTTGACCACCATATATTGATGAATGTAACATCCCCTAAAGTTTACAAAGATAAATATCAGGAGCCTATGTCATTTAACAAGATTACCATTATAGGGAATTTGGGACGAGACCCCGAACTCCGATACACACCTCAAGGAGTCGCCGTATGCGACCTTTCCATTGCCACAACTGAACGCAAACGAGATAAATCAGGCGAATATCAGGATGTTACGACCTGGTTCAGGGTCACACTCTGGCGTCAGCAAGCAGAAAACGCCGCGAAATATCTCGCAAAAGGCCGTCAGGTATATATCGAAGGGCGTTTGAGCGTAGGAGAATGGACGGATCGGGATGGAAACAACCGATACACGCTGGAAGTTCAGGCCTCGGATATGCAATTTATAGGCAGTCGTGGAGACGCTGCATCTTCTACAAGTGATGAACCTGAGTTTGCCGGCCCTGCGTCAAGTTCGGCAGCATCAGGATCGTCGGGCCAGTCAGGCTCTTCTGCATCAGCTGCGGTAGATGACGATATTCCTTTCTAGGGCTTTCCTCAAGTAAATGCTACGGGCCTGAGCATTGACCGTCTGTCGATGCTCAGGCCCTATATTCATACCCACATTCCCATTTTTCGGAACTTTTCATATCGGCGCCTGACCAATTCATTTGGCGGTTCTTTAGAAAGCTCAGATAAATGGCGTACAAGCGTTGCAGAGAGAACATTTCCTATTTCTGAAAAATTACTTTCGTCTGTTTGATCTGCAGCCTCAGCGGAAACAGACCATGACGTAGGCTCTGGTATCACTTCATCGATCAACCCAAATCCGTTGAGGTCTTTTGCCGTGAGTCTCAGGCTTCCCGCCGCAGTCGGCGCCTGAGCAGCGTCCTTCCATAGAATAGCCGCGCAGCCCTCAGGTGAGATCACGGAATATACCGCATTTTCCATCATCAGAATGCGGTCACCAATGCCTATAGCTAAAGCTCCGCCAGAGCCGCCTTCACCTACGACAACGACAATTATCGGAACTTTCAATCTTGCCATCTCGCGAAGATTGAAGGCGATCGCCTCTGCCTGTCCGCGTTCCTCTGCATCAATTCCCGGATATGCTCCCGGAGTGTCTATGAAAGTTACGATCGGCCGTGCGAATTTTTCAGCCAGTTTCATCACACGAAGGGCTTTACGATAACCTTCGGGCTTTGGCATACCAAAATTCCGTTTTTGACGTTGTTTAGTATCACGGCCTTTTTGCTGACCTATCACCGCGACCTCCATATCGCCGAGTTTGGCGAACCCGCTGACCATCGCCGCGTCATCACCAAATCTGCGATCACCATGTATCTCTACAAAATCCGAAAAGACACCGGAGAAAATATCCAGAGCATAAGGCCTTTCCGGATGGCGTGCATTCAGGACACGTTCAAAAGCTGCATTTGCTGCGTCATTCATAATCAAAATATAATCTAATAAACCCATTCTACCGCGCAACCGCGATCTTTCAGAGCCTTCTCGACACTTCTGGCACCTTCTATCCTCAATGGAACAGATCTGATCTTGAGATCCAGATCGTTCAAATACATGTTCAAAAACACCTCACATCGCCCGCGGCTTTCACTCAGAATGGAATAAACATCTTCGATAAATGCCTGGTCAACGCCTTTCTGCGGAAAGGTTATCGTTACAGAACGTGCAGTTCTGGATACCGATTCTGTCAATGACGTCACATCATTGACGATGATCGTCGGTTCCTGCCCATCTGATGTTTCTGCCCGTCCTTCAACTATCAGCAGTGCGTCATTCTCAAGCAGCGACGAGAATTTATTGAACGCCTCGCTCCACATCAAGCATTTTAGACCAGTCGATTGATCCTCAATGCGAAACTGCGCAAAACGATTGCCTTTCTTGCTCCATCGAGCCTGAAAATCAGACACAATACCGGCGATCCGCAACTGGCCGCCGCTTTTTATTTCACCAAGATCTGCGAAATTCACTATACCCATTCGCTGAAGTATCTCTGAATAATCGTCAAGCGGATGTGCGGAAAGGTAAAAACCAAAAGATGCCTTTTCGTGAGTAGAAAGGCGTGCGATCGTCCATGGCTCAACCGTCGGAAGCATGTTCGTATCGTCGTTCGTTGTAGATGTTTCTGAACCAAAAAGTCCGGTTTGCCCGGTCATTCGATCTTTCCACGCAGTCTGCCCAAATGCTATCGCCGGCTCTATCGCAGAAAAATTAGACGCACGCCATTGGGTCAATGGAGT
>JAHBSH010000027.1 GCA_019639215.1 Acidobacteriota bacterium | reverse complement strand
CGCGTTATTTGACCGAAAGACTCAAAACGGAGCTTCAGTCGCGCGGCGGCACGGGCGATTATTTTACGACCGGTGACGATAACGTCCCGAAGGCGTTCCGAGCCGGAAGCTGCCAGACCCTTTCGCCCGACCGCGTCGCTATCGAGGTGCTTATGCTTTGGCGAACTGACGAAAGCGACACGCAGAAGCAAATAACGGTCGAAATGCAGAAAGTTGGCAACGAATGGCTGGTTGATAAGGTTATTTACTAAAGATTCTTTTACAAATGGTTAGTTCAATAATAAACAGATCGCTTGACGATGCCGAAAGGCTGAACCCAACACTTAATTCATTTCTCTCGGTCGAACGTGAACATGCGGCCGGGCGTCTTGATGTGCTTTCCAAAACGCCGGGCCAATTACCGCTTCACGGTTACCCTATCGCCGTAAAAGACAATATCTGCACAAAAGGAATGCGAACCTCTTGCGCCTCGCGGATCCTGGAAAATTACCGGGCGCAGTATGATGCTACTGCAATAGAACGCCTCAATGCCGCAGGAGCAGTTGTCATCGGAAAGACCAACATGGACGAATTCGCTATGGGTTCGTCTAATGAAAATTCTGCGTTCGGTACCGTAAAAAATCCGTGGGATATTGAGCGTGTTCCCGGCGGCAGTTCGGGCGGTTCGGCAGTAGCGGTCGCCTCAGGCGTGGTTCGTGCGGCCCTCGGCTCGGAGACAGGCGGATCGGTACGGCAGCCAGCATCTCTCTGCGGCATCGTTGGCCTGAAACCTACCTACGGACGCATTTCGCGTTACGGGCTGGTCGCTTTCGCATCGTCTTTAGACAATATCGGCATCTTTGGACAGACATCTGAGGACGCAGCCAAAGTTCTTTCCGTAGTCGCGGGCCGTGACGAACACGACGCGACATCCGCGGACGTTCCCGTGCCGGATTATGAAGCCGCTCTAAATAACGATATCAAGGGCAAGACCCTCGGTGTTCCACGTTCTCTTTTTGCAGACGGCCTTGACGATGATGTCCGTCATGCCGTCGAGGGAACCATCGACCGCCTTAAAGAACTGGGAGCCGAAATAGTTGATGTCGAACTCCCGAATGCCCGTTACGGCATTGCGGTCTATTACATCATCGCTACAGCCGAAGCATCTTCGAATCTTGCAAGATATGACGGCGTGCGTTACGGCTTTCGTGCAGAGGAGGCTGAGGGCCTTCGGCAGATGTATTTTAAGACACGTGAAGAAGGTTTTGGGGCGGAGGTAAAGCGCCGCATCATGCTGGGAACCTATGTTTTATCAAGCGGATATTACGATGCCTATTATTCAAAAGCACAGAAGGTACGATCGCTCGTGAAACAAGATTATCAGAAGGCTCTGGCAACGTGCGACGCCATCGTTACCCCTACTTCTCCGACAACGGCGTTCCGCATCGGCGAAAGATCTGACGATCCTTTGGCAATGTACCTGAGCGACATCTACACGGTTTCGGCGAATCTGGCAGGCGTCCCTGCGATCAGCGTTCCGTGCGGGCTTTCATCTGATCGCCTACCGATCGGCCTGCAATTCATCGGGGATTTTTGGTCAGAAGGAACTCTTTTGAATTTGGCGGATACTGTCGAAAAGGTTGTTCCTCTCGAGGAAAAACCGGCGATCTTTGCGGAATGATACTACTGCGTCCACTTTACCTGTGTAAGAGCGGTACCGTGTGACACCATACCAAAATCGGCCTCTGCAAGGGCGTTTCGCCACGGCAGGTCACCGAGTATCATCCGTTCGATGTCCTTTGCCTGCAGCGGACGCGAGAACATATATCCCTGGCCGTATTCACAGCCGAGAATGCGAAGCTGATGAAACTCGTGGATGGATTCAATTCCTTCGGCGATCACATCCAGTTTCAACGCACGGGCGAGAGCAAGTATAATGCGGACGATCTCGCCGTTCTCACTTCCCTCTTCCATCGTGTTCACGAAAGAGCGGTCGATCTTTAGAGTATCTATCGGAAATCTGTGCAGGTAACTGAGGCTTGAATATCCTGTGCCAAAATCATCTATGCTGACGCGAATGCCGGTCTCGCGGATCTGTTTTAGCGTTGATATTGCATTTTCAGCATTGTCCATGACGGCGCTTTCGGTTATCTCCAGCTTTAGCGAACTGGGTTTTATCTTTGTCTGCTCAACCACCTCTTTCACCTGCTCTACCAGGTTTGGATGTTCAAAATGTTTTCCGGATAGATTCACGCTTACCTCGAAAGGCTCATTCGTCATTTCCTGCCATTTCTTGACCTGCATACAGGCATCGCGCAGCAGTTGGCGGGTTATCGGCACGATAAGTCCGGTTGTTTCAGCCAAAGGTATGAAATCGGCTGGAGAGATAAGTCCTCGAGAAGGATGCGGCCAGCGGGCAAGAGCTTCAAAACCTTTTATACTTCCATCGCTAAGCGTGACGATCGGCTGATAAAATAACTCAAATTGCTTACGCTTTACAGCAACACGCAGGTCTGTTTCCAATTCAAGCAGCTGCACTGCTCTGGTGTGCATGTTGGGGTCAAAAACAGTGATGCCTGAAAGGGATGTTTTTGCATTGTACATCGCTATATCAGCATCACGCAGAAGCTCTTCGGCCGTTACGTATCTTTTATCGCCAAAAGCTATGCCGATACTTGCGTTTGTGAACAGCTGTCTGCCGTCCACTGAAAACGGTTCAGCTATTTGTCGGCGAACCCTTTCCGCCAGCTTGAGCGTTTCGATCTCTCCATCAACACCGTTAAGGAGAATGGCAAACTCATCGCCGCCAAAACGTCCGACCAAACCCTTGTGGGTGATTATGTTGGACAAACGAGCAGCTACGTGTGTTATCAAACGGTCGCCAACCGAATGTCCCAAGCTTTCGTTGAGTGTTTTGAAACGGTCAAGGTCGAGGAACATCACCGCAAAACGATGAAGGTCTTCCTTTGAGCGCTTCTCGATAAGCTCAGTTATTCTCTCTATGAAATGAGCCCTGTTCGGCAGATCAGTCAGGTGGTCATGATATGCCGCGTGGCGAAACTTTTCGCGGCTCTCACGAAGTGCTTCGGTCGATTTCTGAAGTTCGTGAACATAATGCTCAAGTTCACGAACATGTTGCTCCGCGTCTTCCGCTCTTTTCCTCTCAGCTTCCTGCGCCTCGGCTGCAGTGCTTTTGACATCCTCAACATAACGGTTGTATGTCAGATAGACCAGACCGAAAAAGACCGCGACCGCAATGAACATATAATAGTCCATTTGATACAAGGCCTTTGTGGCCAATCCGGCCATCAGAGCTCCACAAAGGAACATCACAAGGGCGTTGAAGCAGTATTCATTCCAGACACGCCATAGTGTCTCAGAACTCTTTATTGAGACCCAACCCGACACAAGTACGGAATTAACCGCGAACTGAGAGAAAGCCATCACCGACAGGATCATTATCAGCTGCGAGGTTGATGCTTCCGCCATTAGAAGCTCCGGAGGGCCAAACACCGCAACAACGGCAGAGGATGACGCAAAAACTGAGATCGTAGCAATAAGGACATTTATCGAAACTGTCTTCCATGACATCCTAACACCCTGTCGGCGAAGCATCATTGCAGTAAAGGCTGCTTCAAGAGTTCCCAGGATTATGGCTACAGATCCGCCGTAGAGGAGAAGTGAAAGAAAGATCAGGGCATCAGAAATTGTCAGGTGGATCTTTGTTCGCGGCAGTTGGAACCTGAGTATAGAACCAAAAAATACAGTTACGATAAAAAGAATGACCAAACCCGGCTGCGGGGTTTCCAGCCTCAGACCTTTGATCGCAGAATAAACGGCAAAAAGCCCAAGCGGTATCAATATCGCAAAAAAGAGATTTATATACGGTTCTCTTGAGTTGTTGTTCTTGGATGGCTCCATCTGTCTGTAGAGTGACTGTCAGGTGTGGGCCAGACTTGCTTAGGTGAGGTTTATTTAGACTGGGGACGACCTAAAAAGATCGCTGACATAAATTATAATTCAACCTGTGTCTTCCAGCCAAACTTTTTTTTTACCAACAGAGATATTATTTTAGTAATTGCCTCACGATATGTGGTCAAAAAAGGCAAGATGGTGTGTCATTGACCACCTTGCCTTTTCCGGCTTTGGGGGAAAACCGGGGTCAACTTATCTTCTAATACATCCTTGAGGTTGGATCACCGTTTACCAAGACCTCAAGATTTCTCAGGCCTGTACTATCGCTGACAAGAAGGCCGTCACTCACCAGCAAACCATCGCTGACAAGCAAACCGTCTGCCATTAGAGTGTTGTCCGGCATGGCAAAGTTATTCGACAACAGCCAACCCGGCGGTGCGAATTGAGCACCGTTTGTAAGGCGTTGATAGCCGGATGGACTAGAATTTCCCTGCAACACGGTCCCGTCGCTGACGATCAGACCATCGCTGACAATAAGTCCGTCGCTGACAAGAAGACCGTCACTGACAAGAAGACCGTCGCTGACGAGCAGACCGTCACTGACAAGAAGGCCGTTATTATAGATCCCCTGATAACGGGTTATCCATTCGGTTCCTGTCACTACTCCGTGGCCAAGCATCATTCCGCCTGCCCATTGAAAGCGAGTGCCGCCAATGGTCGAAAAATGTGTGGGGAGCGAATTGCCGGTTTGCAGTGATGTGCCGTGTGGCGTCGGTGTTGGCAAATTCTGCTTGAACGACTTCGCAAGACGGACAGCTCCTTCCACATTTAACTGGCCGGCTCCCTGTTCCAGCATGTTAAATCCCGCAAGTGGCTGTGCCGTGTATTGAAGGATCATCTTCACCATGTTCGGCGTCAGTTTCGGATTTGCCTGGAGCAGCAGGGCAACCGTACCGCTTACGATAGGTGTGGACATTGACGTACCGCTCAGATACATCATCTTGCGTTTGTTGTCGGCCTGCAGAGTTGCCTGTACTAACAGGAGATTTGCATTCAGAATTAACTGATTGCCTTCCGCCTGAGCTCCGATCAGCCAATTGCCCGGAGCAACGATGTCCGGCTTTATAAGATGATCGTATCGCTTCACACCGGAGTTATCCGTCCAGAATGAGCGCGTCGGGCCGCGTGAACTGAAAGTCGTGACGCCGTCATCGTCCCTGCGATCGGTGCCGAATGTATTTGAGGCTCCTACGGTTATTACCGACGGATCGTTTCCGGGGGAATGGATCGCTCCGTATATCTTCTGCCCTGATGCGGTCTTGCCGTTATTACCCGCTGCTGCAACCACAACTATTCCGGCTGCCGTCAGTCTTCTGACAGCTCGGCATAACGGATCATTACGCCACGTCTCAACCGCCGGAGCTCCGAGACTCAGGTTTACGACGCGAATATTATTTGCTGCACGGTTCGTGTAGATCCAGTTAAGAGCATTGATCAGCCCTGAGACCGTTCCTACGCCGTTGTCATCCAGAACGCGAATATTTATTACGTTCGCATTAGGTGCAACACCGGAATAATTTGAGACATACAGCCCGTCCAGAACATTCAAGGTCTGTCCTGTACCGCCCGCCGCCAATGATGCAACGTGTGTCCCATGCCCATGTTTATCAGCTGTTGGGCTTCCGTTTCCTGTAAAATTCATTCTACGGACAACCCTGCTAGAGCCGTTCGTACCCACAAAAGTTCTGTGATCTTCACGAATGCCTGAATCTAGAACGGCGATACCAATACCGCTGCCGTCAAGAAGTGTTGAGGAACCGCCCACTCTAAGTCCCAAAAGCCCGACTTTTAGGCCTTCGTTTCCGCGAACCAGCGAGGCTCCTGTAGTAGTATCTATATGTCCGAGAAATTTAACATCGCGATCAAGCGAGATATGTCGTGAACCTCTAGCATCGGCGATCAAAGCTGCTGTACGTGCAGGAAGACGTAGCGTAAGCATCTTCAGTTCTTCCGATGTGCTTTTCACCTCAACTCCATGTTGGGCTAGAATGCTGCGAAGTTGAGCGTCCTTAACATCATCTGCCTGGAGTATCACGGTAACCATCTCATCAGGATCTTTTCCGTCGATGATAGCTTTAAGGTCCGGAGAGATCTTTTCGCCGACAAATGGATCAGCATCAGTCTCGACCAGATCAAAGCGAGCAAGTTTTGCACCTATTACGCGGTCAAAATTGACCTGTGCAACAAACTGCTCTTTTGTGGCATAACTGATGATCCTGGTATTGTTCGCAGCGATAGCCGTCCGCATCTTGTCAGACACCATCGAGCCAAAACGTGGTTCTCGAGAGTAAAAGCTCCTGATATCGTCAACAAAAAGTATTCTCCTTCCCTGTGGATCACTGATAAAACTCAGTATCTCGTCCAGTGTCGCTGCTAGGTCGAGACCTTTTGCGTTCGCTTCGGCTAAGGCACGCCAGTCTATGGTGTAAATACTTCTGCCAGAACGTGAGAGAGCAAGTTGGCCTGATACCTGTTCGATGATCGGGGCTATCTGTCCTGATTCAGCTCCTACAAGCACTGGGCTTTTACCGCTGCGCTCAGTCAACATCTTTGAGACTTTCTCAGCGTGAGCGACAGCCAGATCAGAATATTCTTCATTTAGATCAGGTGTTACCTTAACCAAAAAACGCGGCAAAGTGGTTTCATCCGCCATCGAAGCGTGCTCAGGTAAAGCACTGCTCCGTTGAACGGGCAATTGTCCCAACGCTGTAAGCGGTAAAACTAGCGTAAAGAGCAAAAATGCCGTCAAGAAATATGTAGTGAGAGGGTTATTTCTTAAAGCTGATTTCTTCATTGATCTCATTCCTTGAATAAAAATGTTCGACATCTCCGGCACAACTTATGGCAAATGAAATGCCACTACTGTCGTAACAGACGATGAAAAGCATAGAAGACCGTATTTACAGGCCGAAATTGATGTTTTGTAATAGGCTCACTCAATGCCAACGCGTTGGCACACCTTTCCAATTACATCAGTTTGAGCAAAGTATTCGGTCAGATTGAACGAAGAGAGGAACTACTAGGAGGGATAAATAACTAATTCTTGACGAGCTTAACCATTAGGCAATAGCGTCCATAGAGAGGAGTGATCTCAATATGACCGGCACACTGTGAACCTAATTGCTCTAAATAAGGGAGAAGCATTTCAGGATATTCAACCTTGAAAAGATGGAGCCATCGCTTGAGCAGCCATCGGAACCATATCGGCAAACCTTTTTGATCGTAAAAATCAACTATGTAGAGCAATCCGCCTGGCCTTAGGTTTTTCAGGGCATTCTCTATGGATTCACGCCACGGCGGTATCATAGAGATCGAGTAAGAAAAATAAATGATGTCGAACGGTTCAGCCAGCCCAAAGGTTTCGCGGTAAGAAAAATCATCGGCAAGAGCAACTTTGAATGATATATTCCCCAGCTTTTTAGCAGCCGCCTTTGTCTCAGCCGTCTCAAGCATTACGGACGATGCATCGAGCCCAAAAAATTGTGCATCGCTGTGCCTTCCGGCGAGTATCATCAAATTTCTGCCTGTTCCGCACCCTGCTTCTAACACATTCTGTCCCGGAAACACCTGTATCTCCTCAAGCAGTCTGTCACGCCCGAGCAGATAGAATTTTCGCGTCGCATCATAAAAATAGCGCTGAAACCGGTACATCCGATCCATTGCCCCGAATGCTGATGCCGGATCTTGGCTAATGCCCTGCCTGTCCATAATTTAGCCTTATCTGATCGTGTACAGGTGAAAACCGCCGTAAATAGAAGCTCTGTCCTTTTTAAAAAGTTCCAGCGATAATTCATGCTCGTATGTGAACTTTTCCCTAAGCTCAGGCGGAAGTGCGGTTTCTATTGGCGAAGCGGCTCCGGCAGTGCGAAAGATGATGCGTGAACCGCTCTCAGCCCGGTCTGCTATTGCCGTCCAAAGCTCTGTCATTGCGTCAGCATTCATCCAATCCTGTGCATCAAGAAATACGAACCTGTTGAACGTCCCGAATGGCGATTCGCGTACAACATCGGTCGCCGAGGCTACGCGCGTCTCGAGCCGGTCGACGGCTCCGCTCAGCTCCTCAAAATTTTCCTCTTTCAGATACTCAGGTATCGCCACTCGGCCAAGCGTGTCATAGCGGCGGCCAAAAGCCTGCCACGCGAAATAGTTGTCATCTATAGGAAAAGAGCACGCCAGCCGCCGTGTTCGCTCTTCGTAGATGTCGATGACCGTCCCGCCTTCCTCAAGATCGCGTTTTAGTTCGTCATATTGCTGCGGCGGAATACCAAGCCCAAAGAGCGTAACAGGCAGCTTTCCGATGGTCTGTATCAACCTGCTGTCAAAAAATGGCTTTATCTTCTCTTTGTATATTCTTTCTTGTTCTTCCTGGCCTTTTGCTTCGAGTATCGCTGCGGGGTCACAACCCAGCAGCCCTGCAAAACGGTGAAAGAATCTTAGAAAGTATCCGTTTCGCGAATGGTCGTATAGTCCTGCTCCGGAAAAGAAAGCAATGCGGTCACCATACAACAATTTGCCAAGGGCTGTATTCGATCCCCAAAAATCCCTCGCCTCGCGGCTGAGGTTTTTTGAGATATAACGAAGATAGTTAGGACCTGTATTGCTTCCCTTTCCGTCACCAAAAAAGTCAAAGAATGCTCTGTGTGAAGGAAGGTGTTTTGCTGCCGCTGCCTTTAGCTCAAGCAGATAAATGTGGTGTTTGTTCAGGTCAACGGCGGTCACACTTTTCGGCCCTTCAAGCAGGTAGTTCATCGCATTGCAGCCGCCAGATGAAATGGTGAGTATGCTTGAATCGCCGTCTATCTGAAGAGCCTCGATATCGACACGCGGATCTTCCCAGATCTGATTATAAACAAAAGCGTCAAACCAGATCGCGAACATCCGCTGGAGCAATCCTTGTTTTGAGGCCGCCTGTTCGTTACGCACGGCTTCTAATACGAGTTGTTCCGCCATATCTCAAGTTGAGCGCGAAAACCGCCAGACTTCAATCGAATTCAAAGAAGATTTTACGAAGAATTTACCTGCTAGATGGTTTATTCATTGACCATTACTTCGACAGGATCTATCGTCGAGGCACGCCAAGCCGGATAGAATGCTCCGGCAATACTTCCTGCAAGAGCGATCACAACGGAAATGATGACCCAACCGGATGTGAACTCAAACTCAAGCTCGAATACTCGCCCGATGACCAACGCTGCAGCGAAAGCCGATAAAAGTCCCGCCAGAACTCCAAGTATGCCGATCAGCGCCGCCTCGCCTTCGATAGAACCGATGATGAATGGTTTAGAGGCTCCAAGAGATTTAAGGATACCGATCTCTTTTCTGCGTTCTGTGATAGTCGTGTACATCGACAGCAGAACGAAGATCGTACTTACAAAAGCTCCCAATCCTACCAGCACACGCAAAAAGGTTTTTAGGCCTGGCACACGATCCTGTGCATTTATTATCAGATCGCTGGTCAGATTCACTTTGTTTCCGGGCAGTTCTTCATTGATACGAGCAGCAACCGTCTCGGCATCCGCTCCGTCGGCTATTTTGACCAGAATATAGGTGCATCGGTCCTTTGCTTCCAACAGATCCTGCAGGGCCGAAAGCGACATTTTTATTCTCGCTCCTGAAGGAGGCGAAAATACCCCGACGACCTTGTATTCTTTTCCTCCAAATATCTCGACGGTGTCGCCGACCTTTACCTTATCGTCCAGCATTTGCCGTTCGTCAAAAACGACCTCGTTGGAAGCTGTCGGTGCACGGCCTTCTATCAAACTGATCTCATTCATCGCCGAGAACGGTTCCCAATCAACTCCGTCTATCTGCCTGATGCCCCAACTCCCTTTAGGGCTTGAGGTGACATATCTAATAACCGGAAGAGCTGCTTCAACCCCTTCGATTTGCAAAAGGCGATCTGCATAGGCTGTCGGCACCGGTGAATTAGAGCTGTCAAGCGACATCGCTCCGGCACGTGTAAAAACGATCTCCGCTTTCCAGTTTGCCGCCCGTTTTGCCATGTCATTTGCCATGCCGTTGGCAAGACCCGTAAAAAGGACAATGAGGATGACGCCAATGGCAACTCCGGCCACGCTGATGAGTGTGCGTAGCGGCCTTACCCTGAGATTTGCGAGGATCAGTTCAAACATTTATCACACTAGTATAATCAAAATCACGCATCTTCTCGATGTCGGTAAAGAGTTCCTGCCTGTTGTGAAAATCTTCAAAGATACGATCATACGTTTCAAAAAGATTGTCGGTAGATGCCTCTCTGGTATTTAAGCGTGCAGTTTCAACTGCATTCTGCGTTCTTCTCAGCCGCTCATTCTCGTCATCAAAGATCGATCTTATAGCTTCCGCAAACGCCTTTCCGTTCGTCTCAACAAGCCACGCATTGTCATCCGTTGCATAAGACAATATACCGCCTGAACGCGGAGCCACGGTAGGCACCCCCGACGCCATTGCCTCCAATGGAGCTATGCCAAACGGTTCTCGCGGATTGGGATGAATGAAGACATCGGCATTTGCATAGTAATCAGCCAAAAGATCCTTATCCAGATGTCCAAGCTGAACTATTCGGCCGGGAAATCTTCTGTCAGCCTCTTCCTTCAACCATTCACTCTTTGGGCCTGCTCCGGCAATAAGTATCCGGTGATCATAACGATCTTCTTCTACAAGCTCATTCATAACATCGATCAGAAGCTCGATGTTCTTCTCCGGCGAGATGCGACCCGCATAAAGCAAAACGGTCGAATCTTGCGGAATGCCTGCTCGCTCCCTCATCTCTCTTCGCACATCCTCGGATCTTCTGTCGGGAGTAAACCTTACGGCATCAACACCACGCGGACACACAAAGATACGTTGTGATAGAGGAATGCGAGGAGCGTCAAAGAAACGCCACGCCCTGCGAAATAGCAAACTGCCCTTGCCGTTCTTGGATGCGGCCTTTGCCGCTTCATAAAATTCATTAGCTGTATAGGAAGAGTTTGCGATGTGATAATCAAAACTCGGCAGCAGATAATTACCGACAATTCGGCTAGAAAGCCATTTGCCAAATCCTCCGCTCGAAAGGAATGAAGCCACGTTGTCGTCCATTCTCTCGCAGGAAAAATGAACAAGTATTGGCCTGCCGAGTTCTTCGAAGTAACCTGAGCGGATCATTTTGCCCATCATGCTCAAGGTATATTTGTCAGTTACCTCTACAAGGTCAGGCATCTCATCGGCCATTATCTTTTTGATCAGCGAATCGTGAGGCATATACTGCCACGGCAGGATCAGCCGATAGCGTTTGTCAAAGATGGGCGAATACTTGGCAGGCACATAATATATGCGGGCATATTCGTTCACGTCCTCAACTGCCTCTTCTTCACCCGGAACGATCAGTCTAACTTCTCTGCGGTGACGCTCGGCAGCTGCGAGCAGGTTGTTGAATGACGTACTGATGCCGCCCGAATTCTTATGGTAATAGTTCGTCAGATGCAGCGTCTTGAAAGAAGTCTTCATCGTCGTAGGCAGGTCAGTTCCTGTTCCTCCGGGCATGTGTCGCCAGCGACATCGCCACTGCGATCGCAAGCAGGATCATCCCATCAACCCCCCAATACTTTAATACGGCGATCTCCTTTCCATTATTGTATGTCCAGGAAGGTTTATTCATGACCGCCCAGACGATGACCTGAGCAAAGACGCCGAAGGCAAGAAACGCGAGCGGAATAGCAAGAAATGCTCCGCGACGGATCATTCCCGCGATCTCATTTGGTATGAAAGCCACAAAATGGAAGATCACCGCCGGAAGTTTAGATATATCGCTGACCAGGCTCTTGCTTTCGGATTCACCAACGATCATTATTCCGCGACGCATCGCAAAAAGTGTGAACAATGCGGAAATGATCGAAACTGAAACAGAACGCAATATTGCTGCGTCGGTCAGATTCTGAGTATCCGTAACGTAAGCAAAACCGGCTTGAACGAAGAACTCCAAAATATGGCTGATCAAAGGCACCAGAAGAAGTATGGCAATGAGAGCCTTCCATGCCGGTTCGACATGGCGAAAGGCTTGAATGAGAGTGCCACCCACACCCGCAAAAAGAAACCGAAACAGAAACTGCACCACAGCAGCTCCTATTGCCAGTCTGAGTGTTTCCTTGCCGATAAGATACGTAACAAAAAAGATCGGCGCACGTATAACGCCGCTAAGCACTGCTCCCTTGTAATTCCAATACTTGACGAATCGCCCGGGTTCATTCCATAGAGAAAGCGTAACTCCACTCAAAGTGTGAGGCTCTTCTTCCACAGGTGTTTCGTCAGCGGTTAATTCCTTCATATTCGATCCGTCGGGCAACGGCATTTTTCACCCGATCACTTGTCACCGTTTACCTGCTTACGTTCTCCGGCTATTCTCAGTGTTTCGGCATAACCATCATATACACCAGCAAATATAGCATCCCATGAATTAGCTATCGTCAACTCACGGGCCTTGCGTCCCATTTCTGATCTTTTCTCGCGATCCTCCATCAGTTCGATGGTGAAATTCACGTAATCATCTTTTGTCTTTGCCACATATCCGGTCTCACCGTCGCTGATTATATATTTGGGGCCGCCTTTATCAGAAACTATCGACGATACGCCTGACGCACCGGCCTCCTGGGCAACATTGCCGAAAGCGTCGGTTTCAGAGGGAAATATGAAAATGTCCATGTTGGCATAAGCCTCCGACAATTCTTCGCCTTGAAGAAATCCTGTAAACTCAGCATGCTTCATTTTTTCTTCAAGATAAGAATGTTCGTTACCCTCGCCAACAATAAGAAATTTGTATCCGGTTTTTCCGCGTTTCAAAAGTTCCTTTTCTATTTCGATAAGCATTCTGACGTTCTTTTCCGGCCTCAATCTGCCGACGAAGCCCAATCGTATAATGTCATCATCAACCGTTCGCTTTGCCGGTGAGAATTTTTCTGAATCGACGCCTCTGCCCATTAGAAAAGCAGCCCTATGAGTTCCTTTACCTAGCAGATCGACCAGTTCTTGATTAGGGGCAAGTACCACTTTAGGCATCTTGTAATAGAGCACTGCACCGTCACGTATCTTATTTTCGGCAAAACTTGATATTCCTTCAGAATATTTTTGCGGCAGGAATCTCATTATTTGCTTAAGGCGCTGTGCAGCAAATTCATGAAGATTTGTATGCCATGAACCGAGCAAGGGTATCTGCAGCTTCCAGCCCAGATAAGAGCCAACAATACTTACATCATTAAGGCCCGTTATGTGTATGATGTCGGGCTTGAACTCGACCAGTCTCCTTAACACTTTATTGACGTGGCGTTGAAAAAAAGGATCGAAGGCAAGTTCCTCGTCAAGAGAGAACGAAACCGGCGAACGCTTTAGCTGCAGATATTCCACCGATCCGTCAGTCCATTCCCTATTCTTATGACCTGCGTGGATCACCAGAAAAGGGTAACCGTTGCCCCGCGCATATTCCGTAAGGCGTTTGCACGTCATTGCGGCTCCATTTACCTCTTCGTACGAATCGGGAAAAAAAGCTATTCTTGGTGGAACACTCACAAAAACTTATCCTATAAAAATACTTTGGCGGCCATTGACCGCCTAAGCAAACTATTAACCTTACAAGTTTAAATGAATATTTTCCAACCGTAAACTGAGGAAGTTATCAGGCAGGTGATTCCGAGGATATACCGTGGGCGGATCCTTCAATTTCGACGATCTCAAAGTTAGCTTCAGCTGCCTCTTTAGGTACACGGTCAGCTTTTTTCCTAAAAGCCCGGAATACCGGACGTACCTTTGAGCTGCCGAGAACGCCAAGCGTCCATATCGCAGCCCGGAGCCACGGCGGACCGCCGTTATCCCAATGATCGGAGAGTTGCCTTAGTCCGTGTCCGTCCCCAATGTCCACATAAACACGGTCGATCCATCGGCGGCGCCCATCGCGAAACACTGGGTAGTGTCGTAGGATCTCAGAAAATGATTCAAGTTGTCTGGATTGCAGCGGCTGTTCGTAGGCAGGCATCATAACGATCTCTGTCCGCTTATCCACACGAACCTCTTCTGCAAATTCCTCAAACGTACTTGCATTCGTTAGGTTTATTACCGTATTTGGCTTGCAACCATGCCGGTCGCCACCTGTGACTATCGGCATACCCATCGAACCCGCCAGTTCGATTACTGCCTTGTTTTCAGACCAGGAACGAAATCCATTTACCTCAAAGGCATGGATCCATTTTCCGTGAATGCGTATAAAATCCTTCAATAATTCCAGATGACGTTCCTTTCCCGCCATCTCTATGTCCCACAAAGGATGATTCAAAACAACTAACACGCCTGGCAGTTCTTCGAGCATCGCGAACATTTCAGCCAATTTTTCGTCGTTGTGATTCTCTTTTTGAAATGTATAGTCCAGAAGGATCTTTGTCAGTTCAACAGCTCTGTCTTTTGGCAGGTTATGAACGCCAACATGAAAAAAGCCAAACTCGAACGGCACCGTCCATTCCATTGATATAGGAGCTTTTTCCGCTTCAGCCTTTTCATTGACGATCAGATTTGCGTCGATGCTGTCATGATCCGTAAGCGAGACCAAAGCATCCATGCCCGCATCGTTGATCTGGCGCTTTTCTATCGAATACACTTCTTCCGGCGGCAAAGGCGGCGACCAATAAGCAGTACCAAAATCTATTGCCTTACCTTCCCGCTCTTTGTATTTTTTGTCTTCCCGCCGCCAGAACTGCGCAATTATCGGAAGCTTCTCTGCATAATGAGGAACAAAATCGAGCATCTCCTTGGAAAACTCGGTATGACAATGGAGAGAAACACCTGTCCGTGCCTTCGCGGCAAGGGCATTCCCGTTTTTCAGAATATGCAGTCGAGTGTTTTTCAGTGCCATAATGTCTTTTGTTCGTTACGCGGCTCCAAAGACCTTAAGTTAACAAATAGACGCCACAATGTAAATAAAGCAGATGACGGCTTTAACACGGATGTTGCACATATTGTTCACCATCAAGATATTTTTTTTCCTAAGATAAAAAAGTGACACATAAACTTTTTGTGTGGTGTTCTCATCATAGATTCGCGATAAATTCACGAACAGCATTAATAAAACGGAGACACTTATATGACCTGGCTTTATTCTCTGATCTTCGCAGGCCTTGTGATCGCAGCTGACAGCGGCAACGTTCATACTTATCAAATAGACACTGCCCAAACGTCACAGAACACAAACCAACAATCGCCGGAAGTTGAGGAAAGGTTCGAACAGACCTATCCTCTGACACCGGACGGACACATTCGGGTGCAAAACATCAACGGCTCGATCGAGGTCGAAGCATGGGATCGGAATGAGGTTCATGTCCTCGCCATCAAGGTCGCCGAAAATGCTGAAGCCTTAAAGAATATTGAGATCGATATAAAGGCTAAATCTGATTCGATTACGATCGAGGCTGATCATCGGGGAGGTGCGAACCGTGGTGCATTTGGACAGACCGTCCGCTCAGCTCAGGTTCGCTTTTATCTGAAAGTACCTCGGAATGCGGTCCTGGATGAGATCGGGACCGTAAACGGAGCGATCAGAGTATCGAACATGGCTAACGCTGTAAGAGTATCCGCTGTCAATGGAAGCATAACCGCAACCAATCTCAGCGGATCTACCACGCTTGAGACTGTAAATGGTGGTATCGCCGTCGGTTTTGCCAAGCTAGATCCGAACTCCAAAGTATCTCTCAATACCGTGAACGGGCGTGTTTCGATAACGCTCCCTCCTGACGCAGAAGCAACTGTTAAGGCAAATTCGCTTAGCGGAAAGATAGAGAACGCTCTTGGCCTTCGCGTCCATAAAAGGATGGTTGGCACCGATATGCACGGTAAGATCGGAAGTGGAACCGCTCAGGTCAGACTTAACAGCATCAGTGGTGCGATAACGATCAACCGAGCCGGAGGAGGAACTAATGCTTTGCCAGCTGTTGACCTGTCTCCAACAAAAGATGAAGAGGACTTTACTGACGACCTGATGTCCGGCCTTGCCAATCTGCCGCAGATGAATGAGCTGGATGAAAAGACACTTGCAAAGGTGACCAAGGCCATGGAGGAAACCCGGGCAAAGACGACAGCTCTAAACGCAAAGACCGCAGAAGCCATAAAAAAAGCACAAGAATCAAGTGTTATTGCTGAAAGAACTGCTGCTGCCAGCATGAGAAGAGCTGAACTCGCTGCTGCAAGAACTGCCCAGTCTGCCGATGTTAGAGCCGCCGCACTTGCCCGCCTTTCAGGATCCAACTGGACCAACACGGTACCAAGTCTGCATCGCAAAACAGGAACATTCAAGATAAAGGGAAAGCCGAAAGTAGTTATAAATGTCAAGAACGCTTATGTCTCGGTCCGATCATGGAACCGAGCCGAAGTTCGCTATGTGGTATCAGAGACTTCCGGCGTGGGCGATAAATCTGAAGCCGAGATAAAAGAAGATCAGAATGGCGACGAGATAAAATTGACCGTAACCGGTAATAAAGGCGGCAGTGATACACTGCCGCAAATTCGTGTCGACGTAATGGTTCCACAAGCTTCGGATGTAAGGGTGATTTCTGACGGCCAGATCAGGCTCGACGGAGTTTCCGGCGACGTGGATATTACTGGTGCCGACGAAGCTATCGATGTCCGTGACGCATCGGGCAAGTTGTCCGTCAAAACGATCGACGGCCGTGTTCGTGTCATTGGCTTTTCCGGTGATATGAACTCTTCTACGCGTGATGGAGAGGTCTTTCTCGAGGGCGATTTTAAGTCACTCTCTTCGACTGCCGAGGATGCGACGGTCACCATAATGCTTTCCGAAAATAGCAATGCCAGGCTTATTTCCACAACACCGATCTTCACAGGCAAAACCTCACATACAGAAGATGTTACGGAACTTTTATATGGCAGCGGCGGCCCAACATACAATTTCAAATTCAATGACGGCAGACTTGTTGTTCGTGAACCGCTCTCACGCAACAAGTGATCGCTGGAAAATGTTCCGGTACATAACTGCCGGAAATGACTTGCCGCTGCTACTAACCACCTCACATTGACATTAGGGTTTCGGACAAAAGAACCGAACGCCATACATCTGGCGTTCCGGGAAACTATTGTCTTGTGTGGCCGTAATATGCCAAAGGATCTAAATACATGAGATCGATATTGACTCTGCTTACCATAATCATCGTCTTTGCTTCGCCTAAGATTTTCGCTCAGGCTCCGGGAAAAGGGCCGAGTGTTGAAAGCTCCGGTAAACCTTCGCCCACTACAAAAATAGCGATCCCGCCTGAAAAAGCATCACCCGTAAGAGTGCCTAAAACAGAGACCGCCATAGTCATTGACGGGAAATTGGATGAGCCGGTCTGGCAAACGGCAGCTGTCTTTAAGGATTTTTACCAGACAAGTCCCGGCAACAATACAGCCCCTTCCAGACCAACTGAGGTCTATATGTTCTATGACGAACTGCATCTATACATAGGCTTCAAATGCTGGGATGAACGCGACAAGATAAGGGCAACGGTAGCAAAGCGTGACGAGGTCTTTGGTGAGGATAATGTTCGCGTCTGGCTCGACACTTTCAATGACCAGCGAAGGGCTTATGTACTTGGTTTTAATCCGCTTGGGATACAGCAGGACGGCATCTACACCGAAGACAACGGAGCTGATTTTTCGGTTGACATCGTCATGGAATCAAAAGGCGTCATTGAAGATTGGGGCTGGGCTGTCGAGGTAAAAATACCTTTCAAATCGCTTCGTTATTCTGCCGGAAAGGACAAAATGTGGGGTTTTAATGCCGCCCGCAATATTGATCGCTTTAATGATGAATTCAATCAATGGCTGCCGGACGACAGGAACATTTCCGGATTTCTTATTCAACACGGAAAGATCACTGGCCTGGACGAGATAAAGTACGAAAGAACGCTAGAGATAACACCCAGTATAACGGTGTCTGAAACAGGACGTCGCGTTCCGGCCCTTGAAGTGGTGAATGGGCGTTTTGTAAATCAGCCCGTAAAAGCCGACATCGGCCTGACGCTAAAATACACCATTTCGCCCAATATAACTCTTGACGCAGCTTTCAATCCTGATTTCGCCGAGATCGAAGCCGACGCACCCGTTGTCACAGCAAATCAGCGTTTCCCGATCTTCTTTCAGGAAAAGCGTCCATTTTTTCTTGAAGGAGCCGACATATTTTCTACACCGATCACAGTTTTCCATTCCAGAACTATAGTCGATCCGGATGTAGCCCTGAAACTCACGGGAAAGCAAGGGAAAAATTCCTTTGGACTGCTGTTCGCGACGGACAAAGCTCCGGGGAATTTCGGAGAAGACGAAAGAAATGATGCGTCCATCAGGCCGAGAATAAATGAATTTCTGGACAAGAACGCGATCTTCGGCATTTTTCGCGTAAAACGCGACTTTGGCAAGGAGAATCATATAGGCATTTTTGCCACGTATCGCGGATTTCCGGAACAGAAGAATCTGGTTGCAAGTGTCGATACAAGGGTCAAGTTTACGCCAAAGCTGACTGGCACTCTTCAAGTGACGGGCACCACATCTCGCCGGTGTTTTTTTGACGCTTCGTTCGAACCGGATAATGATCCGGCTCAGACATCGCGAAACCGAGAGATCTGCGGCACCGGCAGCACATCGCTGAACCCGCTGGGCAACGGAAGCTACGACAGATACCGCACCGGCAATGCAGTCGGATATTACGGTAACCTCGATTACTACACTGACCAACAGGGCTGGTTCATAGAGGCAGGAGGCAGATCGGCGGACTATCGTGCCGATGCAGGATTCACTTCACGAACAGATTCGAACTTTCTGTTCTTTTACCATCGCACGAGTACTAAGTCGCGGCCCAACGCTACTCTGATCCGTGCGAACTGGGGCAAATTCACCGGTTACGATTTTGATTTCTCAGGACGAATGCAACGCTTTAGGGCAGGAACTAATCTAAACCTTTCTTTTCAGCGGTCGATATTTTTCTATATGGAAACTGGAGTCGTTCGCGAAAAGATCTATGAGGAAGAATTTGGCCTGAAAAGAATGCCCTCACGGCCTGGGCGGTTTTTTGGCGATCCGTTTCGTGATGCATGGCAACAATTCATCTACAGTGAGATGAATCATAATCTGAACAAATATTTTGCCTACTACCTTAGTGTTAACTACGGCAACAACAGATTTGATTACTTTTTCCCTGTTGGAAACGGCCAAATTGATCCCGGCCCCGGAAAGCAGTTCAGTGCCGGTGCAGAGATCGAATGGAAACCCATAAATGCTTGGCGTGCATCGGCAAGTTATAACAAAAGCCGTCTGGTGCGCAATGACAATAGGATACGGTCGTTCGACTCCGATATATTGAGTTTTCGATCTACCTATTCTTTCTCACGATTCGTCTTTATCCGATCACGTCTTGATTACGATTCGATGAGAGACAATTTTGCGGGACAGGCTCTTTTTGGTTGGACACCAAGCCCGGGAACGGCTTTTTACGCGGGTTACAACGACAACTTTAATTACAATGGCCGAAATCCTTTTTCCGGTGATCCGGAAACCGGATTTGCAAGAAATAGTAGAACCTTTTTTATACGCGTCTCGTATCTATTTCGTAAGAGTTTCTGAGCGCAATGTTCCTCCTGAATGAGCGCTTGGTCGGGGCAAGGAGTCGCCAACCTCCTTGCCCTTTTCTTTTTTATCACTTCAAAGACGCTCAGCCTCGCATAAGCATGTGCTTATCATTTTGTTTAATTTTTGCTTAAAATCTAATAAAAGCTCTTGTAAATTCTCAACGTTTCCTGTATAAACGATTGAGGACAAACCAGTTCCCTTATCTTAAGCAGCTTAAATAGGAGGCAATATGCAGCTTACCAGAAAATTTTCCACTATTGCGATCATCTTTTCACTTTCGATCCTTTCTTCCGTAACCCTATCAGTACAAACGACTTACGGGCAGACGACAAAGGCCGCTCTTCAGCGTGGATACAGAACAGGCTATTCCGACGGTTATATGGCCGGATACCGCGATTCTATTGATAACGCCGCAAGAAACATCGCCGACCATACCGAATTTGTCAGTGCCGACAGGGCATACAATAAAGATTATGGCTCACTGACAGATTATCGCGACGGCTATCGTCAGGGATTTGAAAGCGGTTACAACACCGGTTTCGAAAAACGCTCTTTTGAGTCAACTGTCCCAACAGGACTCACGGCACGCGGACTTAGCGAAATACCCAAAACGGTTGCGCCGATTGAAAAGGCAAATCCGGTGGTGGAACGTGAGGTGAGTCGAGAACAGATAGCTCAAGCCGAACCGCAACCGGAACCGCAACAACCGGCGGCTCAAAAGCAGATCGACAAACCTGTCCAGCAATCTGCACCCAGCCAGGCAGCACCAATTGACCTCGTAGCCCCGATAAAAGCCTCTTTTGTTCCGGAAAGTGAAGCGATCATCATAATTCCTCGCGACACGGAGCTTATTCTTGAAATACAGGATGACCTCAGCACTGAGAACAACCGCGAAGGTGATAAGTTCACCGCCCGCATTGTCTCGCCAGTGGAGATCGAAGGAGCTCTTATCGAAGGACGCGTAGAACGCATCACCAAACCGGGACGTATCAAAAGACGCTCAGAAATGCTGCTTTCTTTTGACCGGATAATCCTGACTGAAGAACGTTGGAGCAATTTTGATGCGATCTTGACTGAAGTAATGCCGGTCAAAGGTGACAATATCAAGACGATCGACCCTGAAGGCTCTGCGATTGGCAAACGCACACTAAAAGAAGACGCTATCAAGGTAGGTGCCTCGACCGGGGCAGGACTTGGCATAGGCGCCTTGACGGGCGGACCTGTCGGAGCTGCGGTAGGTGCCGGGGTAGGAGCTGCGTTTGGTGTTGGTGCAGTCGTGATCGAACGCGGCAAACATATCCGCCTCAACAAGAATCAGCAGCTTCGCATCAGGACATCCTACGAGACGAAGATCCGCTAGGAACCATTAAATTACCTGTATCATGTCTAATGCCGCGAGACAACGCCGGGCCTCCTCCAGCGATAAGAAAGTCTCGCGGCCTTTCTGCGCATAAAATCTTAGCAAACTTGTTATTGTCATATAACTTCGTTAAAATAGTTAGTTCGGTAAAATTTGAAAATTTTAGTATAAGTAACACACGGGGTAAACGTAATAATGAGTACAGCGGAATCAACTGCCGCCGCGGGATTGAGAGGCGTGGTCGCGGCACAGAGCGCCATCGGAGATGTGGATGGCGTTAACGGAATACTGATATATCAGGGTTATGACATCCACGACCTTGCCGAAAATTCAACATTTGAAGAAGTCATTTTCTTACTTTGGAACGGCAGATTGCCCAAGCAGGATGAACTTGCCAACCTAACGTCACAGATCAGGGCAAACTACGCGGCTCCGACTGAGGTCATCGAACTGATGAAACAGTTTCCGAAGGATGCCGAACCGATGGACGTCCTCAGAACGTCTGTATCATCACTTGATTTTTACGACAAGGCTGGGCATGGAACTGACCGTGAGAACGCGACACAAGCCGCTATCAAACTTACTGCCCAGATCGGAACGATCGCTGCCGCTTGGGATCGTATCCGTAATGGAAAAGAGATAGTTGCTCCCGATCCAAGTCTTTCGATCGCTGAAAATTTTCTATACATGCTTCGCGGTGAACGTCCGGATGCCGAAGAGGCTCGGATGTTCGACATTGCGCTTATCCTTCACGCTGATCACGAACTGAACGCATCAACCTTCACGACTCGCGTCGTTGCAGGCACGCTTGCCGATATGTACGGTGCCGTCACAGCAGGTATTGCTGCCCTTGCAGGACCGCTGCACGGCGGAGCGAACACCAACGTGATGAAAATGCTTATCGAGATCGGTTCGATCGAGAAGGTAGATGAATTTGTCGAGAACGCCCTTACTGAAAAGAAAAAGATCATGGGCATTGGTCACGCCGTTTACAAGACAGAAGACCCTAGAGCCACCTGGCTTCGCAAATTTTCAAAGACAATGTCTGACAAAACTGGCGAGCAGAAATGGTACGAAATGTCGCAGCGTATCGAACAGCTGATGCATGAGAAGAAAGGAATGTTCCCGAATGTAGATTTTTACTCTGCATCGACATACTACTTGATGGGCATTCCGCTTGATCTATACACACCTATTTTCGCTGTCAGCCGCATCTCAGGCTGGACGGGTCATATTCTTGAACAATATAACAACAATAAATTGATCCGGCCTCGAGCGGAATATATTGGTGAACGCGGATTAAAATACGTACCGATTGCGGAACGTTGACCAACCGCAATATTTTCAATAAAAAATGCCCTGAATCAGATCAGGGCATTTTTTATTTGGTCTTCGCGGCCTAATATGCAAAAACTAGCCGAATATACGTTCATATAAAAAGGAAGGCCCGTACCGGCGAGGGCACAGGCCTTATATCCTTTCTCTAAGCGACTCCCTTCATGGTTAAGAGCATTGCGCCGACAAAACCTCCAAGAGTTTCCGATGAAGCCTGATCCCTAATATTACTTTCCGAGCCGGATTTCATTATTGGGTACTTCACCGACCGAATACTTACATAAGCATTCGTTTACCACATAGTGCACTATGTAAATGCATTATACCCATTTGTTGTGGTTGGGTCAAGATATTTTTTCTCATAAACCCAAATATTTTATAGCCAATAGATCTTGCCCGCAAAGGCTGTGAGATAAAGCAATTTGAGAAACATTCCCTCTTTCTGATCGTATAAAATTTCAATCAGTCTAGGATTTTGCTATCTTCCAATAGACAATGATAAACGATCACATCGTTGAGGAGAAAAATGAGAAAAATAAAGGCTTTGTTATGTGCCATGACCGCACTCGCCATTGGCATCTCCAGCGGAGCAGCTTTGGCTCAGACCGATATGAAACCACCTGTCGCTAAAAAAGTACCAAAGATACTTAAGATACACGGCTATGAGATAACGGACAATTACGCATGGATGCGTGACCGCAATCAAAAAAAAGATCCCGAGATAATCAAATATCTTGAGGCTGAAAATGCCTATACTGATGCTCACATGAACAAGCACCAGCCGCTCGTCGATACGCTCTACAAAGAGATGATGGGCCGCATCAAGCAGGATGATACATCAGTACCTTATCGGCTTGGTGATTACTGGTATTTCACTAAAACAGAAGAAGGTAAACAGTATCCTACATACCTGCGAAGCAAGACCCAGGATGGAAAGGATGCAGAAGTTCTGCTCGATCAGAACGAAATGGCAAAAGGCTATGAATACTTTGCCATTCGTGGATTTGAGCTAAGCGATGACGGCAACCTCCTAGCTTTCTCAACCGACACCACCGGTTACAGGCAATACACACTTCAGGTAAAAGACCTCCGTACAGGAAAGCTGTTGCCTGTAAAGATCGAAAGAGCAACATCGACCGAATGGTCGCCTGACGGGAAATATCTTTTCTACGGCCAGGAAGATGCCGAGACAAAACGAAGCGACAAGATATTTCGTCACGAACTGGGCAGCAGCAAACCGGACGTACTTGTTTATGAGGAAAAGGATGTGCTTTTCACGGTCGGCATTGGCCGCTCGGCCGATAAGAAGATGTTCTTTATGGTTTCCGGCGCAGCGACGATGAACGAGGTTCGCTATCTCCCCTCTGATGATCCGACGGGTGAATGGAAAGTTATAACACCCCGCCGCGATGGCCACGAGTATTCTGCTACCTTTGATAAAGGTGAGTTTTTCATCTACACGAACAAAGATGCTGAGAACTTTAAGATCGTAAAGGCTACGGCGAACGATCCGAGCGAGAAGAACTGGAAGGATTTCATTCCGCATAATCCTGCAATTAAGATCGAAGGTATCAGCTTTTTCAAGGATTTTGCTGTTGTTTCGGAACTTGAGAATGGTTTGGAGTATGTCCGCGTAATAGATCAGAAAACGCGCCGAGCATCCGCCCGCATTGAAACCCCTGAAAGCGTTTATACGATGGGGCTTGCGTACAATCCTGAATACGACACCGATGTCATTCGCTATGGATACTCCTCAATGGTCACGCCTTCTTCGACGTTTGAATATGACATGAAGACTCGAAAGAGCAAGCTGATCAAACAGCAGGAAATACCAAGCGGGCATGACAGATCGAAGTATGAGACGACTCGCGTCTGGGCGGTTGCACGAGACGGCGTTAAGGTGCCGGTTTCGATACTGATGAAAAAAGGCACGAAGTTGGACGGCAAATCTCCGATGCTTCTTTATGCTTACGGATCTTACGGCGCTTCGATGACGCCGGGATTCTCGACCGCACGTCTCAGCCTGGTTGACCGCGGCATGATCTATGCGATAGCCCACATCCGCGGCGGTAGTGAACTTGGCGAAAAATGGCGTCAGGACGGACGTATGTTCAAGAAAAAGAACACGTTCAATGATTTTGTCGATTCTGCCAAATGGCTGATCGCCAATAAATATACCAATAGCGACCGTCTTGTCATTCAGGGCGGATCGGCGGGCGGACTTTTGATGGGTGCTGTGGCAAATCAGTCTCCGGAAACATTTAAGGCCGCTATCGTTCAGGTTCCTTTCGTTGACATAATGAACACCATGCTTGACGAAACCCTGCCGCTCACTACCGGTGAATGGATAGAATGGGGCAATCCTAATGAAAAAGAGGCTTGGGACTATATGTACTCCTATTCGCCGTATGACCAGATAAAGGCTCAGCCGTATCCGAATATGCTGATCGAAGTATCGCTCAACGACAGCCAGGTTCCGTATTGGGAAGGTGCAAAATATGCTGCCAAGATCAGGGAATATATGACCAATGACAGCGTAATAATGCTCAAGACCAATATGGGCGCAGGCCACGGCGGATCATCAGGACGCTATGACCGGCTCAAAGAGGTCGCATTCGATTATGCCTATGCCCTTACGCAAGTAGGCATATCTAAATAGTTCCAATAAATGAGGCATTTGCATATAGAATGCCTCTCTTGACCATTGAAACTGACACGTCCGCTGCTCTCATATCAAATATAGACGGCGGACGTATTTTTATTCAGAATAGGTATGATGCAAATGTCCCGAAGTGATCATCCTCGACTGTCAATAGCTTCTCTGGCCGAAGCGTGCAGACATCTTGCGAATGAACATAAAGAAATGCGGATAGTTTTGGAAAAATATGGTGTTCCGCCGCTTTGGGACAGGCCCGAAGGTTTTGCAACGCTTTTGTATATCATCCTCGAGCAACAGGTTTCACTGGCATCTGCAAAGGCATGTTTTGATAAATTGAAGGCTCACATTGGCGAACCGAACCCTGAGGTTTTTCTCACGCTTGATGACATTGAGCTGAGAAAAATAGGTTTCAGCCGCCAGAAAACGTCATACGCTCGGCATCTTTCAGAAGCGATAATTGAAGGGCGAATTGATCTAAGTTCTCTTTCGATGCTTCCTGATGCTGAGATCAAGGCAGAGCTGATAAAGCTGAAAGGCGTAGGTGAGTGGACATCAGACATCTATCTTGTGATGGCTATGCTGCGTCCAGATGTAATGCCGAAGGGAGATATCGCTCTACATAACTCCTGGCAACAGCTTTCGGGGCAACCAAAACCGTCTTCAGAAGGTTTCCTAGTAACCGCTGAACGCTGGAAACCTTTTCGCTCGACCGCGGCACGACTTCTCTGGCATTTCTATCTTAGCGAGCGAAATAAACGCCATCAGTAAAAGCCGATTTGATGCCGTATCCGGCATATCTCAATTATTTTTATCTTTACGGTAAACGTGGCGGATACTATTGAGCATCTGTTATCTTTAGGTATCGGTGATACCGACACATTAATAGGAGCCTTTTTATGATCCCGAATAGACTTACGGCAGTGGTGATGGTGTTCATGCTGCTTGCTACATCGTTCTTGCCTGTTGCCGCAAACAATACGTCGAAGAACGCAAAGCGAACCAAGGCACAGCAGCTTGTCGCGATGCTTCCGGCCTCAGACGGCGTGATAACCATGGATATTCAACGCTTTTTTGGCGAAGCGATCCCTGCGGTTCTTTCTTCGAATAAAGGCTTACGGGACGAGTTATTTAATAAGGTCGGCGAATTGCGTGAAAAGACCGGCATCGATCTTGAAGGTTTCGATTTTGTCGCAGTTGGGCTTAAAACAGAGCAGATAGGCGAAAAGAAGTATAACGTTTTGCCAGTTATCATTGCCCGTGGTTCATCACAGTCATCCGCTGCTATCGCAGCCGCCAAATCTGCCGCAGACAATAAGTACAAAGAAGAATCTGTCAATGGAAAGACGATGTTCGTCTTTTCTAAGAAAGAGGTGATGGCTCAAGCCAAACCTGATAATAGTGCGGAGAAAGAAGAAAAGAAAGAGGCTGTTATCGACACAATTTTATCGGGCATTTCCGATGAGGTCGCCATCACTGCCATTGATGTCAACACTGTTGCGTTTGGCGACAGCGGACGTGTCAGAACTTTGCTCGAAGGAAAAAGCAAGATCGGTTCTGATGTTGTTCGCCTGCTCAACCGCAAGGAGTTCGGAGTGATAAACTTTGCGGCAAAACTTCCAGCCGGCTTAAAGGATTATCTGCCAAAGGATAATGACGAGCTTGGTGCCAGCGTAGATGCTCTTGAGTATGTTTTCGGAAATATGAATGTCGGGAGCGGTGCCGGCACAATGAGCATCACCGGAAAGACGGCAAAGATCCAGCAGGCGGCTCAGCTTCTCGACACGCTAGATGTTTTACAAACGCTCGGAGGATCTTTGCTTGGCGGCTCAAAACGCGAGGATCAGCAGCTTTATGCCCGTCTTATCGCGGCGGCAAAGTTTTCAAGGAAGGATGCTGAGATATCAATGGACCTCATTATTCCGCAAAAAGATATTGATATGCTGGTCGCCATCTTGGCCAAATAATCTACCCGAGACAGTGTCTATAAAATAGAAAACTCCGCATTTATCCGAAGTGGCCGGAAAATGCGGCGTTTTTTCATTTGTTGGTTCTGTTGGCAATTTCGACTTATGACAGTTTTGAACGAGGATCGGACCGATTTACACAAATTTAGAATTTCATATCCGCTTCCATCTGCCATATCTGCCTGATCCGCGTTAGAAAACAATCCCCTGACCGTGTATTTCCATCAAAATATCCTCTTCGCCTAATAACGGCGTCGTCTGAAACCGGGATCACGCCGTTTTGCAAATTGCTCTATATCAGGATTTTGACTTCCGTCCTCATTAAAGAGCGGATAGAGTCTTAGACCTGCCGATAAATATCCCGCACGCAGCGGTACCGGCCGCGTTCCGGCGCGATTTATCACGCGAACAGACGTTCCCCTTACCTCACCTATCCATTTTGCAAATTCTGCAGCTTTGCCAACCGTTGCCGAAAGCAGAAGCATTCTGACCCGCGGCGGCGTTAGGATAATTGCCTCTTCCCAAACGTGTCCGCGTTCATCGTCAGAAAGATAATGAGCTTCATCGAGTATTACGAGGTCGGTTGCTACCTGTTCGCCGTGGCGAAGGGCGTCAAAGAGCTGATTTCTATATATCTCGGTCGTCCCGACTATCAACGGTGCGTCGTGATTCTCTTTGCGGTCTCCGGTCAGAATGCCGACATTTTCCGCTCCAAATTCAGCGATGAATTCAGCGTATTTTGAATTTGTCAGAGCTTTCAGAGGCGTCGTGTACCATGCCTGCTTCCCTTCGCTCAACAATCTGCGTATCTCTTCGCGTGCGATCCACGTCTTTCCGCTGCCGGTAGGTGCGGTGACCAAAACATCTTCGTGCTCCAATGCCTTGAGTGCTTCTATCTGAAAATCATCCGGGACGAGCGGCGAGGGTTCCGGTATGCCGATGCCTTCGAGGAATTTCTCGACCTTGCGATTCTGTTCCGGCGTCAATCCCGCTTCGGAACGGGTCTCATTATGGCGTCGTGCAAGAACAGCATCGTCTAACCGTTCCCTCCTATGTGGGACAGAGCCTTTTTTCGGCCTTTTTCTGGAATATTTATCTGAACGGCGTCGCGGCATATTGGCAAATCTTAAATGTTTGAAAAGACAAAGTCTAATCTTCCCAAATGCCCTTTCAAAATGATAAAATTCTTGTTTGCCTCACAACGCGGAGGCCGAATAGAGCGTCTAACCCTCAAGGCTTGAGTTTGTTAGCTGATTTTGAGGTTAAAGGATATATGTTCGAACAGTACGAAACAGAACGGGAAACTCCATCATTGACGGAAGATCCGAAAGGCATTTTTGAGAACTACGAGATAAAATCGTGGGTGTTTTCGCCGCGCTTGTACAAGATCTTGGCAGGTTCGGCCATAGCAAACCTGCTGGTACTGGCGATCATAGGCCAGACGAATATGCTTACGATGCGCGGCTGTGACAGCCCGTTCGTTGGTCGTGTTTGTCAGGTGCTCGACACCGTCTATGTAGGAACAATGCTGTTCGGCACCGACCGCGATTTTATCGATGCCGAATACGAACGCATTGACCTGGGCGATTCCGAGGTTGTTTGGATCGACCGCACAGGCGATTCGGCTCCGTTCGAGTATCCTGAGGGCTATTTTCAGCTTGCTAATCCTGAACAGTTCGTTTCAGATGATCTGGCAATGAACAACCCGACGCTCAATTACACGTCGCCGACACCGTACTCACCACGAGGAAGCAGCGTTCTGGACAGAAAACCGAAATTGCCTAAACCGAATAACGACGCTGTTGTCGGCGATCTACCCGATTCACCGTTTGCGACGGAAGACGATGACGATACACCAACCGTCGGAAATTTGAGGAACGGCCGCAGGAAACCGCCGGCAAATGCCAAACCGACCCCTGAAAAAGAAGATAATACGGATGAAACGGTTGCGGGCACTGATACAAATACGAACGGTCAAAATCCGAACACGAACCCGACCGTTTCCGGCTTGGATATCAACAAACGTCCTTTGGTCGATCTGGCAAATCAGGTCAACGAGCTTCGTGAAAAAGAGAACGTCGATCTGCAAGGTGCATTCATCGTAAAGGCAAGCGGTAAAATAGATAAGACCGGAAGGCTTGATCCCAGGTCGTTCAAATTTGAGCGGGCAGAAGGCGATGCAAAGCTGGTCGGGCTTGTCGAAGAATCGATCGAGGCGATAAATGTCGCCGGTTATCTTCAGTATTTGAAGGACCTGAGCGGTCGCAACCTTGATCTGCTTTTTGTCCAGGACGAAGAGAGCATCTCAGCCACGATAATGTCCGAGATGGAATCGGAAACCCGTGCAAGATCGTTGAAAACGCTGCTCGACCTCGGCATATCGACCGCAAAGAGCAAAAAGATCAGCGAAGGAGCAGATCAGAACGACAAGGATGACCTGCTGCTTTTGGAAGGAGCAAAGATCGTCGTTGATGGCAAAAAGCTTATCATCCTCTTCAATGTTGAAAAGGAACTTGTTCATCCGATGATCCAGCGTAAGTTGGCAGAAACAGCTAATGACGCGAAAAAACCTAATGGAAACGCGGCGTTCCGTCAATCTGACAACCGCGCCGCCAGATAGTATTTAGCTAAAGAAAGTTTTGAGCAAAAAGCAGACAAACTCAGTTCTCTTCATCGCCACGCTCGGGGTGTATATCGGCCTTTTGATGGCCGGTTCGGCATCGGCTGTCGTTGCACAGCAGGCCGCCGCGATGACCCGCAATTTTGAACTGAGCGACGAGATCGAGAAAAAGGACGATCTGGATAACAAACCGGATCATTCCAGTGAAAATCTCGATCAAATGGTTCGACAGTATTCGGATTATTTAGAAGCCTTTTTTCAGGATATTAGCGATCTGCAATCCGCCGGAGACTTTGATCTCGCATACGATACATTTCAAGCATCAGTCATCTCAAATTTTTCATGCCCGCATCCTAACAGCGGACTTTCGAGTTCGAGTTTCAGGAAACATAAGGTTGACCAAAAATTAGAGCCTATAATTAGGAAGGCGTCTTTAGTCACCGACAAGTTTGCTGGTCTTGGAGATTGCTTGCCTCACAAAGGCCCTGCATTCAGCACAGGTAGAATCGGATATAATCGAGTTAAAAATTCCAAAACACAAATTTCTTTTGATGGAATAGAGTTTGTGAATAGGCTGAGCATCCCTATGGATGAATCCATCCAAGCCGGGATCGTTTTTGCTCATCTAGATTCAGCATTCGCCAGATTTTGGTCGAAACCGGAGAATACTGACTCTCGTCTTAATGAAACTCTCCGTGAAAACACATCTCTAAATTTCTTAGGAAATCAGGTTTTTATCATCACCCGCCTTCCTCGTGCCGCTTTAGACGAGCTTCTTGCCAAAGAAGCAAAGTAGCGGCGAGCGAATATCTATTCAAATAATTTCACCCTCGCCGGAACAGCAGCTTTTTGTTTGTATGTCTTTCCGTATTCTTGTGTGTTCTGTGGCCAGAAATTAAACACGGAATTACACGGAGAGAACACTGAACATACAGAAAGCTTGCGGCAAACAGGAAAAATATAAAAAAGGATCAAAATGGCAGTCAATAGTTTTGCAGATAAATGGGTAAAGAAGATCTTCGGCTCTTCGAGCGATGTCTTTCTTAAAAAGGTAAAACCGATCGTTGCGCAGGTTAACGATCTTGAATCAAAGATAAAGTCTCTTTCTGATGATGAGCTTAAGGCTCAGACGCCGAAGTTCAAAGAGATAATTGCCAAACGGATAGAGAACATATCGGATAAAGACGAACGCCGACGCGAGGAACAGGAAGTTCTGCACGAACTTTTGCCCGAGGTCTTTGCCACCGTCCGCGAGGCGTCGGTCCGCGTTACCGGAATGCGGCATTTCGACGTGCAGGTCATGGGCGGCGTCGCCCTGCACCAGGGCCGCATTGCCGAGATGCGCACGGGTGAAGGTAAAACACTCGTCGCAACGCTTCCGTCATATCTGAACGCTCTTACAGGACGCGGTGTCCACGTTGTCACGGTCAACGATTACCTTGCTTCTCGTGACGCCGAATGGATGGGACGTATTCATAAATTCCTCGGCCTGACCGTCGGCTGCATCCAGAACGATATGGATGACATGGCCCGAAAAGAGGCTTACGCCGCCGACATAACATACGGAACCAATAACGAGTTCGGATTCGATTATCTTCGCGACAACATGAAGTTTGATGTCGAATCGCTTGTCCAGCGTGATCATTATTTCTGTATCGTTGACGAGGTTGACTCTATTCTTATCGACGAAGCCAGAACACCTCTTATCATTTCAGGGGCAACCGACGAAGCGACCGATAAATATTATGTCGCCAATGATGTAATTCCCCGCCTGGAAAAAGGTGAGAAGAACGAAGAGACCAAGGTAACGACAGGCGACTATCTTGTCGATGAAAAAAATCATTCCGCTGTTCTGACAGAACAAGGCGTTTCCAAGGCGGAAAAACTGCTGGGTGTTGCCAATCTTTACGATCCGGGCAATATGGATCTGCTTCATTGTGTAGAGCAGGCTCTAAAAGCTCACACGCTTTATAAGCTCGATCACCATTACGTAGTTCAGGACAACGAGGTCATCATCGTTGACGACTTCACCGGCCGCCTTATGCAGGGACGTCGCTGGTCTGACGGGCTTCATCAGGCAGTCGAAGCCAAAGAGGGCGTCAAGATCGAACGCGAGAACCAGACGCTTGCGACAATCACTCTCCAAAATTACTTCCGCATGTACGAAAAGCTTTCCGGTATGACCGGTACGGCCGAGACAGAAGCGGAAGAATTTGGAACGACATACAACATCGACGTTGTGATGATTCCGACCAACCGCTCAATGGTCAGAAAAGATCATCCCGACATGATCTACCGTACACTCGAAGAAAAATGGGATGCGGTCGTTGATGAGATAAAGGAATTTCACGATCGCGGCCAGCCTGTACTCGTCGGTACGGTGTCGGTCGAAAATTCTGAGCTTATTGCGAACAGGCTAAAGGCCGTCGGCATCAAGCACAACGTCCTCAACGCGAAATATCACGAACGTGAAGCCGAGATCGTTGCACAGGCCGGACGCAAAGGAGCCGTTACCATCGCAACCAACATGGCAGGCCGCGGTACAGACATTTTGCTCGGCGGCAACCCGGAATTTCTTGCCGAAGAATATCTGAAAC
>JAHBSH010000026.1 GCA_019639215.1 Acidobacteriota bacterium | reverse complement strand
CCATTTTGGTGCCGAGCGTCGTGGTGACAATTGCCTGCGTTTCGCCGCGTGTAAAGAGTGACGAACCATGAACACGCGGAAGCCAGCTGACCTCGCACGAGATGGGACGTATCTCTGAAAATTTACGTCCATCAGGTCGACGCTTGTTAACGAGCATGTCCTCACGGAAGATCTTTTCTTTAAGGTTTGAGAATGCTTTCCCGGCTGCTGCTCTTGCTCCCGGATCTTCTTCCGGATAGCTTTCAACGACCTCTTTTTTAAGAGCGTCGATCTCAGCATAGCTCGTGAGTTTGTCCTTACCGGTCGTATCCAGAGCGGCTCTGAGCTTATCGGTCCATGTCTTTTCGACATCAGCGACAACGTTCTCGTCAATGCCCGCAGCTGTAAATTCTCTTTTCGTGATCTCAAGTGCTTTACCAAGTTCTTTCTGCCACAGACAGAGCCGCTTGATCTCTTTATGAGCAAGCATCAGAGCTTCGAGCATGATGTTCTCAGCAACCTCGTTCGCTTCTGCCTCGACCATGACGATTGCCTCTTCTGTACCCGCAACAACAAGGTTCAGGTCAGATTCGCGGCGTTCATCAAATGTCGGATTGACGATATATTTGCCGTCAATTAGGCCAATGCGAATACCTGCGATCGGATTTTCGAACGGAATGTCCGAGAGATAAAGAGCACATGATGCACCGGTTATCGCGATCACATCAGGATCGTTCTCGCCATCAGACGAAATCACCGTTCCGACGATCTGCGTCTCAAATCTGTAACCATCAGGAAACAGCGGACGAACAGGACGGTCGATCAGGCGACAGGTCAAGACCTCTTTCTCGCTCGGACGGCCTTCTCGTCGAAAATAGTTTCCGGGAATGCGACCGGCGGAATAGCTCGATTCGCGATATTCAACAGTCAACGGAAAGAAATCAAGTCCTTCCCTTGCACTCCTCATACTCACTGCCGTCACCAGCAGCATTGTTTCGCCGTAGCGAATTACGACCGAACCATCGGCCTGTTTGGCGACCTTACCTGTCTCGACGATCAATTCTTCGCCGCCAACTTTTATTGATTCTTTCAAATATTTTTTACTCATTTCAATTGTTTAAAGACAAAGGCGGCCAGTGCTGTGTCGTGAAGCACCTGCCGCCCTTGGATAAATTCCAAATTTGCGTACGTTCTGTTTTTGTAAAGTGGAGAATTTCGCTGTCACGTTCAGCATCCATTAACAAATCCCTCGAAAGAACGTTTTTATTCCTATCGGCCCGAAGAGGCCTCAAACTTTGGTCAAAAGAGGAAGAGTCGAAAAGTGAAAAAGCCGTTTATGATATAACTTTTTCACATTTTCACTTTTCAACTTTTGTACTACCTTCTCAATCCTAATTTCTTGATTATCTCGTGGTATTCGTTTATATCCTTACGCTTGAGGTAATCCAGCAATTTACGCCTTCTCGAGACCATCTTGAGCAAACCGCGACGGGAATGATTGTCTTTCTTGTGAAGTTTGAAATGCTCTGTCAGCTCATTGATACGCTGTGTAAGCAGAGCGACCTGCACCTGAGAAGATCCCGTGTCGCTTCCGTGGGTCTTGTAATCCGTTAGTATCTGTTCTTTTGTTTCTTTTGCTGTAGCCATGTTATAGCCGGCTCAAAATAGCCTCTCCTTTTGTACGCAGTAGGTCCGAAAACGATGTCCGGCAACCGCGAAATGTTAATAAAATTAAAGATCAAAAAACTCTTGATCTACACCAAATAATTCTACACTTTTTCCTTTTTATTTTCCACTAAACCAAAC
The DNA here is from genome assembly GCA_019639215.1 of Acidobacteriota bacterium. GTDB lineage: Bacteria > Acidobacteriota > Blastocatellia > Pyrinomonadales > Pyrinomonadaceae > OLB17. The sequence goes on along the minus strand of JAHBSH010000026.1, from coordinate 30,632 downwards.
TCTTCCATAAACTTAGTGGAAAAATCACCTTTTCGGAATTTTTCATCCGCCATTATCTTTTTGTGGAGCGGAATGGTCGTTTTTATACCTTCAACGACCATCATGTCCAGAGCACGCTGCATACGTGCAATAGCAAGCTCTCGTGTACGGGCGTGAACAATGAGCTTTGCGATCATCGAATCATAATATGGCGGCACAACATAGCCCGGATAAACGGCAGTATCAACGCGAACGCCCGGCCCGCCCGGTGTATTGAACGCTGTTATTCTGCCGGGGCTTGGGGTGAATTTCTCAGGGTCTTCCGCATTTATACGGCATTCTATCGAATGTCCGACCATCTGAACATCGCTTTGCTCGTATTGAAGGTCTTCACCCGACGCGATGCGGATCTGGTTACGGACGATATCTGCCAACGTGACCATTTCCGTTACAGGATGTTCGACCTGAATGCGGGTATTCATTTCCATGAAGTAGAAACTTCCGTCCTCATCCAGAAGAAACTCGAACGTTCCGGCGCTTGAGTAACCGATCTCCTTACAGGCATTCACAGCAACGGCTCCCATTGCTTCTCGCTGTTCTGCGGTCAAGACCGCTGACGGTGCTTCTTCAAGCAATTTTTGATGCCGCCTTTGAATTGAACATTCCCTTTCGCCAAGGTGAACACAGTTTCCGTGTTCGTCGGCAAGCACCTGTATCTCGATATGACGAGGCCGTTCGATATAGCGTTCGATGTAAACCGAACCGTTCTTGAATGCGGCCAGAGCTTCGCTCTGTGCCATTTCAAGGTTACTGGCTAATTCGCTCTCAGAACGAACGATGCGCATACCTCTGCCGCCGCCGCCTGCTGCTGCTTTGATGATGACCGGAAAACCGATCTCGCGTGCAAGTGCGGCTGCCTCTTCCGGCGATTCGATAGGATCAGGGCTGCCGGGCAAAATAGGAACTCCGGCTGCCGCCATCGTTCTGCGTGCCTCTACCTTATCGCCCATCATGGCAATGACCTCAGCACGCGGGCCTATGAATTTGATATTGCAGTCATCACAGATCTTTGCGAACGTCGCCGATTCTGCCAAAAATCCGTATCCGGGATGAATAGCGTCAACGTTGGTTATCTCAGCCGCACTGATGATAGCCGGAATATTAAGATAGCTTTCCGCCGAAGGATTGCCGCCGACACAAACGGCCTCATCGGCAAATCTGACGTGAAGGGCTTCGCGGTCTGCTTCCGAATGAACAGCAACCGTCTTGATGCCCATTTCCCTGCACGTCCAGATGATACGGCAGGCGATCTCGCCGCGATTTGCTATCAGAATTTTACGAATTTCTCTTTCAGCCATGTCATTTAAATCACTGAGACGCGGAGCCGCAGAGTTGGAAAACGAAGAAGGAATATATTAAGATCCTCGTGAATTATTCTCTGCTTCTCCGCGTCTCGGCGGTGAATACTATTTTTTAATGCCAAAGAGCGGCTGGCCGTATTCGATAGGCTGTCCGTTCTCTACATAGATCCGAACGACCTCACCGGAAACTTCCGCCTGGATCTCATTCATCAGCTTCATTGCCTCGACAATGCATACGACCGAGTCAGGCGTGACAGTGCTGCCTTCTTTGACATACGGTTCCTTGTCAGGCCCCGAAGCACGATAGAATGTGCCGACGATCGGCGATGTTATCTTATGCAGACCTTCATCAGGGTCGGCCGCCGTTTCAGCCGGCTTCTCTGCCGGTGCCGAAACTGCTGCGGGTGCGGCAGGAGCCGCGGCCGGAGCAGGCTGATACACAGGAGCGACCGCAACCTGTTTGCTAAGGCGGATCTTTATGTTCTCATTCTCGAACTTAAAATCCGTAAAGCCGTACTCGTTAACAAGATCGGCCAATTGACGTATCTCGTCCAGATCGAACGATGTTGAATCGGTCGTTTCCATTTCAGCAATCTCTTCGTCCTTCAGGTTCTTATCGCCAGCAGGTGCTGAGGCCATATTGTCTCCCATTTTGACCTTGCCTCCAATCAGAAAGAACTATCCGTTTGCCGCGAGTTCGCGAGGATTGTCCACGAGTTCGATAACCGCGAGTTCGGCATTGTCGCCCGAACGCCGGCCAAGACGAATGATACGAGTATAACCGCCTGAACGGTTCTTGTATCTGGCGCCTAATTCGCCAAACAATCTCTGAACAGCCTTTACACCCGCAGTTCTTTCAATTGTTTCCTTTGCCTCGCCCTTCTTACCGCGAAAACGGCTTTGTTCCTGCTTGAAGGTAGAGTTACCTGCGTGAAAGAACCTTGCTGCCTGGCGTCGAAGATGAACTTCCTGTGCCCTGGCATCATCACCATTCAGCTCCTGAGCTTTTTTGGCAAGGGTTATCGCCTTTTCAACGAAAGGACGCAGTTCCTTGGCTTTCGGTACCGTCGTTACAATATGCTCCTTTTCAGAGTTTATCAAGGACGTCGCCATGTTGCGAAGCATCGACATACGATGCTCGGTCGTTCTGCCCAATTTACGATGTGCTTTTAAATGTCTCATTTCCAAAAATACCAATAGGACACATACGTCTTATAAGACCTATATGTCCCATTCAAGGTTAATCAAGATCTCTTCCGCCCGAACCCGGTATCGGATTGCCCTGTTCATCAAAATCCATTCCGAAATCCAATCCCATGCCGTGAAGCAGGTCTTTGATCTCGGTCAGTGATTTCTTGCCGAAATTCTTTGTGTGGAGCATGTCCTTTTCGCTGCGTTTGATAAGGTCGCGGATCGAACGTATGTCCGCGTTCTTAAGACAGTTATACGAACGAACGGAAAGCTCAAGCTCATCGACCGGCTTATCCAGCAGATCGTTTCGCATCAGCGGCGGACGGGCAATGTCCTCGTATTTATATTCTTCTTCCTCTTCTTCAAAATTGATGAAGATCGACATGTGGTCCTTGACCAGCTTTGCCGCCAAACCGATGGAATCTTCCGGTTTGACCGAACCATCGGTCCAGACCTCGATGGTCAGCTTGTCAAACTCAGTGTTCGAACCCTGACGGGTCTTATCTACAGTGTAGTTGACCTTCTTTATCGGCGTATGTACCGAATCGATCGGGATGTAGCCGACAGAAAGGTCTTCGTCATTATTTGCTTCGGCAGAAACGTATCCGCGGCCGCGTTTTAGCCGCATCTCGATATTCAGCGAACCTGAACCGCTTATCGTTGCGATGTGTACGTCCTGATCGAGGATCTCAACGTCGCCATCAGTTTCGATGTCCGCACTGGTCACTGGCCCTGAGCCTTTCTTGCTGATGCTAAGGGTTTTTGAGCCGCCGCCGTGAAGAATGAATGGTATCTGTTTTAAATTCAGGATAACGTCGGTAGCATCTTCTACGACGCCCTTGATCAATGAAAACTCATGCTCGACCCCTTCGATCTTGACCGCAGTAATTGCCGCTCCCTCAATGGAGGAAAGCAGCGCACGGCGGATCGAATTTCCGATCGTTGTGCCGAAACCGCGCTCGAACGGCTGGGCATAGAAGCGGCCGTAACGTTCTGTCAGGGTCTCGCTGTCCACATTCAGCCGGCTTGGCATCTGGAAGTCTGTCCAATTGTTGCTTTGAGTCATATTCTTTTAAAGTTCGTAAAGTCCGCCGGATGAACCTGAGACGAAATGGCCGGAAATACCTTCCGAAACGTCCGGTGCCGGCGAACCCGGTTAACTATTTACTATAAAGCTCGACGATCAACTGCTCGTTAATATTCGGATCTATATCCTGTCTGCTCGGCAATGACGAAACAGAAACGGCTACACCGCTATCCGCTGTAAGCCATGAAGGGCGTCCGCGGCCTGCGGCCGTTTGCCATGCTGCATCCACGTGCGAATTTGTCTGACTTTTTTCCTTGACGCCGATAACATCACCGACCCTTACCTGAAACGAAGGGATATCAACCTTTTTACCGTTCACAACGACGTGGCCGTGATTGACAAGCTGACGAGCCTGTCTTCGCGACGTGGCAAAACCGGCTCTATATACCGTGTTATCAAGCCTTCTTTCCAAAATGAAAAGAAGGTTTTCGCCCGTAACGCCTTTTTGCCTCAGGGCTTTGTCAAAATAATTCCTGAACTGCTTTTCGAGAATGAAATACATTCTCTTGACCTTTTGCTTTTCACGCAACTGCTGTCCGTAACCGACCACCATCTTGCGCCTTGCGGCTCCGTGTTGTCCGGGAGGATTTGTCCCTCGCCTCTCAATAGCACAGGATGGTTTGAAACACCTGTCGCCCTTCAAAAATAATTTTCCGCCTTCGCGGCGGCACAAACGGCACACCGCATCTCTATATCTAGCCATATCTTCCTCTTATTAGCTTCCGCTATTTTCATAGCGGGAAAGTTTACGGGTGAAGTTCCCTTCGTCCTTTCGGATCAAGCTCCGCGAAATTCGCCGGAACACCAAATGCCCGGCACCACGGAAATGAATAAAAATCAAACTCTGCGACGCTTTGGAGGTCTGCAGCCGTTGTGCGGGATGGGCGTGGTGTCACGAATTGACGTAACGCGTATCCCGGCCTGTGCAACTGCCCTGATCGCCGATTCACGACCGCCGCCCGGTCCTTTCACGCGAACTTCAGCCTCACGCATTCCTGCCTCGACCGCCTTACGGGCGACCTCACCGGCCGCCTGTTGAGCGGCGAAAGGCGTTCCTTTACGTGAACCGCGAAAACCGCGTGCTCCGGATGACGACTGAGCGATCAGATTGCCCTGGCTGTCGGTTATCGAGATCAGCGTGTTATTGAACGACGCTGAAATATGAACGATACCGACCGGAATATTCTTCCGCTCCTTTTTCTTGAATACCTTTTTCTTACCTGTTGCTTTTGCCATTTTTCTTTAGTCTCGAGTTTAGAGTCACGGGTTTAGGGCCAAAGCCCAATAAACCATCAACTCATAACCTATTTCTTGCCCGGAGCCTTCTTCTTGGCGACTGCGGCCTTACGCGGCCCCTTGCGGGTGCGGGCGTTGGTCGACGTGCGCTGTCCGCGAACCGGCAAACTTCTGCGATGTCTAAGGCCGCGATAACAGCCGATGTCCATCAAACGCTTGATGTCCATCTGGACACGCTTGCGAAGGTCACCCTCAATATCTCCGTCCTGATCAAGGATGGTTCTGATCTTGTTGAGTTCGTCTTCGGTCAGATCACGGATCTTGACGTCAACACCGATACCTGCCTTTCCGAGGATGTCGGTCGCTCTTGACCTTCCCACACCATAGATGTAGGTCAACCCTATCTCTGCCCTTTTACCGGGCGGTAAATCAACACCTGCTACACGAGCCATATTCTCTCCTGAAAAATCCTATCCTTGGCGCTGCTTGTGCTTCGGGTTTTCACAAATGACCCGGACAACACCCCTACGATGAATGATCTTGCACTTATCGCAGATCTTTTTTACTGAAGGACGTACTTTCATAATGACACCAAACGCCTGTACTTAAAATTCCTATTTATAACGATACGTGATCCGCCCTTTCCCCAGATCGTACGGGGAAAGCTCTACCAGCACTTTGTCGCCCGGCAGTATTCTTATGAAGTTCTTACGCATTTTACCTGAAACATGCGCCAGAACCTCGTGCTGATTCCCATCGACCGCTACCTTAAAAAGCGCGTTCGGAAGGGTTTCCAGCACCGTGGCGGTTACCTCTATCGCTTCTTCCTTGGACATAAACTTTTAAGCCAACTTTACGCATAGTTGGACAAACCGTTAATGTTAACCTTTTTTAACGCGACTTTCAAGTCACGTCGCGGCTGTTTTAACATTTCCGCCGCTGATCTTTGCTTTTTGCTCTTTTGTGAGCGTCAGGATCTCAGGCCCGTCCGCTGTAACTGCGACCGTATGTTCGGCGTGTGCTGACGGCTTACCGTCCAGCGTTACGACCGTCCATTTGTCCGCGAGCGTCTTTGTCTGGGGCGTTCCCATGTTGAGCATAGGCTCAATTGCAAAACAATATCCCGCCCTGATCCTTTCTTTCGTACCCGGACGACCATAATTAGGTATCTGCGGAGCCTCGTGCATCTTTCTGCCAATACCGTGGCCTGTGTAATCACGAACTATTCCGTAGCCATGTGCTTCGGCATGTTCCTGAACTGCCCAGCCGAGGTCGCCAAGACGCCTGTTCGGGCGGCATTGATCTATTGCTCTATCAAGACACTCTTCGGTAACGCGGATCAGTTGGAGGATGTCGTCTGCAACATTTCCCACCGGAACGGTCGTTGCTGTGTCGCCGACAAAACCGTTCAGCGTACACGCCATGTCCATTGAAATGATGTCACCTTCTTCGAGCGGCTTCTCGGTTGAAAATCCGTGAACGACCTGTTCATTTACAGAGGCACATATCGCAAAAGGAAATGGGATCATTCCGTGCGGGGCATATCCGATAAATGTCGGTATCGCTCCGGCGTCACGCATCATTTTTTCCGCTGCGGCGTTAAGCTCAAGCGTCGAAATGCCGGGTTTGACCATTGCACGGAGGGTTTCACGCACCTCGGCAATAAGTTCGCCGACGGCACGCATTTTCTCCATATCTTTTTGTGATTTAGCAACGATCATTTTCTTACCCAACAAAAATTCTGAAACAGAAGCCATTCCTCCACGAATTGTTGAACGGCTCAAGCCCATTTCGCCTCACTAAACGAACTTTGCAAGCTCGGTATAGATCGCTTCCACGTCGCCGGTTCCGTCTATCTTCTCGAGCCGGCCAGATGAAGCGTAATGATCCAAAAGCGGCTTTGTCAGCTCATCATAGACCTCAAGCCGTGTCGCAACCTTGTCCTCGTGGTCATCAGAACGGTGCTGAAGCTCGACCTCGGGGTGCAGGTCACAGAAACCTTCGTTCTTTGGCGGTTTGAAATACACATTGTAGATCTCGCCGCATTCGGGACACGACCGCCTTCCGGTCAGACGTTTCATCAGTTCACCGCGAGGAACGTCAACCTCAATGGCTATGACGTCCATTCCCTGTTCTTTTGAAAGTTCCTCAAGCTGTTCGGCCTGTGCCGATGTTCTCGGGTAACCGTCCAGGATATATCCGTCGCGGCAATCATCGCGTGACGTCCGCTCTTTAACGATCCGGTATGTCACATCATCAGAGACCAGTTTGCCTGATGCCATGATCTCCTGCACTTCACGTGCAAGCGGCGTATCGAGCGTCTTCATCTCGCGAAACATATCGCCCGTTGATATCTGCGGAATACCGACACGTTCCTGAAGCAGCCTTGCCTGAGTCCCCTTTCCGGCTCCCGGTGCTCCTATCAAAACTATTATCTTCTTCATCCCTTTCGTCCCTAAAGACGCCAAGACGCAGAGTAATGGAAGGCCTTTATGGCAATCTGGTCATTTATTACAGACCTATTGCCGGCATGGCTCCGTGCCTCTGCGCCGTAGTGATTGTCAAATTCTAATTGCGACGACCGCGCAGCCTCGATCCGGCGCCGAGGAAGCCCTCATAATTGCGCATGACAAGCTGTGCCTCGATCTGGGCTGCGGTGTCCATTGCCACACCTACAAGGATGAGCAATGATGTTCCGCCGAAAAAGAACTGGTATCCCAATCCGGTCGGTATCCAGCTAAGCCCTGGCGTCGATGATAAAAATGCATCGAGCGTTTCACCGATGAACGGCAAGCGGGCTACACGGAATCCGCTTAAAAGCACCTGCGGAATGAAACACACCAGAGCGAGATATATCGCACCAACTGTCGTCAGTCGTGTAAGGATCGTGTTCAGATAATCAGCGGTCGGAGCTCCGGGACGAATGCCGGCGATAAATCCGCCATGCTTACGGAGGTTATCCGAAACGTCATCCACGTTGAAAACGATCGTGATGTAAAAGAACGTAAAGATAACGATCAGCGAAATGAATACGAGTTCATAATACGGATCGCCGCCATGAAACTGCTGAAAGAAAGCGTGTATCTTTGACCACGTGGCGTTCGGGTCATTCTGATCCGGCGGAAAAGCCGACAGTATCGTCTGCGGCATCGCAAGAACCGACGAAGCAAAGATGACCGGAATAACACCGCCCATGTTTATCTTCAGCGGAAGCGATGTTTCCTGTCCCTGAAATGTCTGGTTGCCTACACGCCGGCTTGCGTAAGTTATCGGTATCTTCCGTCGAGCCGATTCGATGTAAACTATCACGGCTATCAGTGCCACGAGCACAGCGACGAGGAAAACAACGCCGAGTGTCTGCATTGCATCACCCGCACCTACACGTCCGGAAACCTGCAAGACCGCATTAGGCAATCCTATTACGATACCTGCAAAGATAAGCAGAGATATACCGTTGCCGACGCCGCGTTCCGTTATCTGCTCACCGAGCCACATAACGAATATCGTACCGGTCGTAAGCGTAACGACGATCATCAATGTGGCAGGCCACGAATTGGTGATAATGCCGTTGCGGCTAAGCCATGTTGCAACAAAGAACGTCTGGACGGTACAAAGAACAACGGTCAAGTAGCGTGTGTACTGATTGAGTTTCTGCCGTCCGACCTCACCCTCTTCCTGGATCCTTTTGACCGCAGGCGAAAGTACCGGCATCAATTGCATGATGATAGATGCCGTGATGTATGGCATGACGCCAAGAGCAAAAACAGAGATCGTTCTAAAGTTTCCGCCCGAAAACAGATCAAGCACACCCAGAAGTGTTCCTGACACCTCGCCCCACATCTGCTCAAGACGAACCTTGTCAATACCCGGAGCGGCCACGTGCGCACCTAAACGATATATAGCCAGCAGCCCGAGCGTAAACAAAATGCGTTTACGCAGCTCAGGAATGCTGAACATATTCTGAATGGCGCTGAAAAACTTCTCCATATTATTCCGTTCTGTGTCTCGCCGCAAAAGAGCGGTTTACTGCGGCAGAGCTATGCTTCTGCTGCGTTACTGAACTCAAGCCTCAGCCGATTTGGCCTTGACGATCTCGGTGGCGGTTCCGCCTGCCTTCTCGATCTTGTCCTTAGCGGTCTTTGTAAATCTGTGTGCCGATATTTTCAGGGCTTTCGTTACGTCACCGTTACCCAGCACCACCAGATCATGCTTCGCCTTTTTGATAAGTCCGCGTTCGTGAAGTATCTCCGGTGTGACCTCATCACCTGCGTTAAAGCTCGCTTCGATCTTTGCAAGGCTGATCTCGATCCACTCTTTCTTGAAGATGTTAGTGAATCCGCGCTTTGGCAGACGACGCTGGAGCGGCATCTGGCCGCCTTCAAATCCGGGACGGCTGCTGTAGCCTGAACGGGATTTTTGCCCCTTGTGTCCGCGGCCGGAGGTCTTGCCCAGGCCCGAACCGGGTCCGCGTCCGACACGCTTCTTTTTATGGGTCGATCCTGCGGCCGGCTTCAAATTGTTCAATGATAATGCCATGATTTTAATTATGCATTACGAATGCCGAATGATGAATGTTCGCAGCGAACATAGCCATCCAGCATTCCTAAGTCTATTCCACTATCCTGAGAAGATGCGGCACCTTGGCCACAATGCCGCGCATGGACGGCGTGTCCTCGCGCTCGACCGTCTGATTCAGCTTGGTGATGCCAAGGCTGCGGACGATCTCCTTCTGCTTTTTGGAATATCCTATCGAACTGCGATAGTACTGTATCCTGATATTCCCTGCGCTGTCGTTTTCCTTCTTCTTTGCCATTGCGTTTTTAGTTCCGGTGCTGCCGAATTTCAGAGTTTACCAATCGGTAGTCAAACCGATCCCGCAACTCTGTATCTTACAGCTATACCAACTCTTCAACCTGCTTGCCTCTCAACCGTGCTACCTCAAGCGGATCCTTCATTCTTGTAAGTCCGTTGAATGTGGCGCGGACAACATTGTGTGCGTTGTTTGAGCCAAGTATCTTTGTTCTAACATTGTGAACGCCCAGAGCCTGAAGCACAAGGCGGACCGCTCCGCCGGCGATAACGCCTGTACCTTCTTTGGCCGGTTTCAGCAGAACGCGTCCTGCGCCGTACTCACCGATCAGTTCATGCGGAAGCGTGCCTTCGATAAGCGGTACGCGAATAAGATTGTTCTTTGCCGCTTCGACCGCCTTTTTGATGGCGTTCGGTACCTCTTTAGCCTTTCCTGTGCCAAAGCCGACGTGTCCGTTCTCGTCACCGACGACGACCAATGCGGCGAACGACATGTTCTTACCGCCCTTGACGACCTTGGTAACGCGATTGATGTGGATCAGCTGGTCCTTGAGTATCAGTCCGTTCGGAGAAATTCTGTTGTTGCTTTTCATTACGATCCTATTATTCGGCCTCCGCCGCTGCTTCAGCCTTCTCGCTCTGGCCAAGCCCGCCTTCGCGGGCAGCGTCGATCAACGCCTTTACGCGGCCATGATAAACATATCCTCCACGGTCAAAGACCACGCTGGAAACACCAGCCGCCGTTGCCCGTTCGGCTATTGCCTTGCCTACACGCTGTGCTGCCTCTACATTGCCGCCGGTATTTCCGGCCAATGATTTTTCAGTGGTCGAAGCGGTTGCCAGCGTACGCCCGTTGTCATCGTCTATGACCTGAGCGTAAATGTGATTCAGGCTGCGATAGACCGCGAGCCTTGGGCGTTCTGCCGAACCGCGAACTTTCTTGCGAATGCGGCTGTGAACACCCCGGCGAATATCTGCTCTGCTCTTTTGTGCCATATCTCTAATTCGGAATGCGGAACGCGGATCGCGGAATTTATCGATCTGATGTCTCGCAGTGTCCTAAATACTTTATCTTCAATAAGCTCTCGCTCTTAACTGTTAGCGGACCGGATGGAAACTGTATTCCGCATTCCGAACTCCGCATTCCGCAATTACTTACCTGTCTTGCCCGGCTTCAGCTTGTAGAGCTTGTCGGCGTAACGAACGCCTTTGCCCTTATATGCATCAGGTTTACGCAGGCGGTTCAGCTCAGCGGCGACCTGACCAAGCTTTTGCTTGTCAATGCCGGAGAGCGTCAGGGTCGTCTGATACTGGTTGATCGACGTCTTTGTATTGATACGCTCTGCCTTTGCTTCGATACCTGCCGGCAACGCGTATTCTATCGGATGCGAATATCCCAGTGAGAAAAGGATCTTGTTGCCCTGAACGTCAGCCTTATAACCGACGCCAACCACGTCCATCTGCTTGCTGAAACCTTCGGTCACACCGACAACAGCGTTGTTAGCAAGGGCACGCGCAAGGCCGTGAAATGCGGCGATATCGTTGCCTGACCGCTCTGCCACAAGCGTTCCCTCTTCCTGAGAGAACTTCACGCCCTTTGGCACCGGTGTCGTCAGTGTCCCTTTTGGTCCCTTTACCTCAAGTTCTTCGTCCTTGATGGTGACGGTCACGCCTGCTGGGATCGTGATCGGTTTTTTTCCTACTCTAGACATAAATCTCTGGTCGTTGGCATTCGGTCTCCGGTTTTCTATCGGCCTTAATATAAAGGCCAAAGTCCCAAGATCGAAGTCCGGTCTCTAATAAACCTCGGCAAGTATCTCGCCGCCGATCTTTTCGGCGCGAGCCTTCTTTCCACTCATCAACCCTCTTGAGGTCGATACGATATTTATTCCGTAACCGCCAAGCACTCTTGGAATATCGGCGGAGCCTACGTAAACGCGGCGTCCCGGCTTTGAGACACGCGAAAGATGCGTTATGGACGAAACGCCCTTTGCATCATACCGCAGGAAAACGCGGATCACGTATTTCGTGCCTTCGCCCTTGGTGGTGAAATTGTTTATGTAGCCTTCCTCTTTGAGGATGCGCGCAACTTCAAGCTTGAGCTTTGAACCCGGAATGTCAACGCGCGTATGGTTCGCGGCGATGGCGTTTCGGATGCGTGTAAGCATATCGGCTATTGGATCTGTCATTACTGTTTCTACTCCGTCAAATAATGCGGAATTCGGAATGCTGAGTGCGGTTCATTTCCGTCACATCTGCCTTGTCCGTTCCGATATTTCTCTCATCCGGATCGTCCGCCGCATGATCAAAGGTCACTGCCTTGATCGGTGTTCGGCGATCCGTCCTCAGACTACCAACTCGACTTGACGACGCCGGGAATCTGCCCTTCCAGGGCAAGTCCTCTAAGGGCGACGCGGGAAATACCAAATTTCCTGACGAATCCGCGCGGACGGCCCGTCTGCGAGCAGCGATTCCTGACCCTGACAGGGCTGGCATCACGCGGCATCTTCTGAAGCTTTGCTACCGCCTCGTCAACCTGTTCCGTCGAGGATTTCGGATCATTGATGATCTTTTTCAAAGCGGCTCGCCGCTCTGCCCACAACGCAACTCTGCGTTTGCGGTTCTCATTCATTACAACTTTGCTGATCTTTGCCATATCTAATAAAGTTTCTTGTTTCGAGTTATAGACCGAACTCTCGGAACTCGATACTCTGAACTACTGTCTAAAGGGCATTCCCAACGCCTTCAACAATGAACGTGCCTGTTCGTCATTTACAGCGGTCGTCACGATCGAGATGTTCATCCCGCGTGTCTTGTCCACCTTGTTAAAATCGATCTCAGGAAAGATCATCTGCTCACGTACGCCGAGCGTATAGTTTCCGCGGCCGTCAAATGCCTTACCGGAAATTCCGCGAAAATCGCGAACGCGTGGCAGAGCTACCGAGATAAGGCGGTCGAGAAATTCGTACATACGGTCGCCGCGAAGCGTTACCATTGTTCCGATGCTCATTCCCTGTCGCAGCTTGAATGCAGCGATGGATTTTTTCGCCTTGGTGATGACGGGCTTCTGTCCGGTTATCACCTTAAGTTCTTCTGCCGCGACATCAAGGATCTTGGAATTTGAGCTTGCTTCGCCCAATCCCATATTGATGATCACTTTTTCGACCTTCGGTACTGCCATCGGGTTCGTGATGTCAAATTCTTTGGCGAGTGCCGGAGCGACCTCTTTCCTGTATTTTTCTTTAAGTCTTGCCATTGTTTGAATTATCCTTGTTTGGGCCCCAACCGCATTTGGCGTTGTTTCCAAACATCAAACCTTATTCCTCAGAGCCTTCCTCAGTTTCAGGTGTACGTTTCGGCTCTTTTTTACCGAACACATCCGGTGCCGGCAACGCCTTGCCGCTCTTTGCGACGCGAACCTTTTCACCATTACGTTCCTCTATACGGACACGTGACGGCCTACCGGTTTCCGGATCGATCAGTGCAACGTTGGAAACATTTACCCATGCTTCCTGTTCGATGATCCCGCCCTGCTGGTTAAGCTGAGGTACCGGTTTGCGATGACGCTTTACCAGCATCGCACCTTCGACCTTGACCTTGCCGTTCCTCGCATCGACCGCGATGACGCGTCCGCGATACGGCTGGCGTTTGCCGTTGCTGTCATAACGGTTGTATTCCTTGCCCGCTATGAAAACGACCTGGTCGCCTCGCTTGATCTTGCTCTTGACTGTTCCTGTTTTAGCTGCTGCTTTCATTTCCTGTTCAAATAGGACATATACGTCCCATAGGTCCTATAAGTCCTATATGACCTCCGGGGCCAAACTGACGATCTTCATGAAATTCCTTTCGCGAAGTTCGCGGGCGACCGGGCCGAAAACACGTGTCCCGATGGGTGTTCCGTCCTCTTTTATAAGCACGGCTGCATTCTCATCGAACCGGATGTAAGTGCCGTCCTTACGGCGAACTTCTTTTCTGGTTCTAACAATGACCGCATCATAGACCTTTCCCTTTTTGGCTGTGCCATCGGGTGAAGCTTCCTTGACCGTTACCTTGATCTTGTCACCAAGACGGGCGATCTTTGCCGTTGAGCCTCCGATAGGGGCGATCATCTCGAGCCTTTTTGCTCCTGAATTGTCAGCGACCGCCAAAGAGGTCTGCATCTGTATCATAACTTTATACCTGCCAGTTAATTGCTAATTGTCAATCGTTCATTGTTGGTCGTCCTGTGACATTCACGGAATAATTGACCATCAACCATTGACGATTACAACTCCGCTTTCTGAATGATCTCCACCACGCGCCAACGCTTTCTGGCTGACAGCGGACGTGTCTCAACGATACGCACTTTATCGCCTATCTTCGCTCCGGTCTCATCGTGAGCCATGAACTTCTTACGCTTGCGGACATATTTGCGATATACCGGATGCTTCACAACGCGGTCAACGCGAACAACGACCGTGTTTGTCATCTTGTCCGAGGACACGACGCCGATCTTCTCCATTCGCTTGCCTTTATTGAAAGGCTTATCCTCTGCGTCATCACCGGAAACTTCTTTTGCCGGAGCAGCCTCTTCGGCCTTAACTTCCGCCGGAGTTTCATCAGCTGCGGCCTCAACCTCAACAGCGGTTTCTTCGACAACTGTCTCTTCTACCGCGGCTTCCGGTGTTTCCTGCACTTCGTCTGTTTTCTTCTTTGCCATTATGCTATTCCCGTTCCCGGCTGACTACGCCTTGCTCTCTGCTCCTGACTTTTGCTCCATCAGCGTGTAAACGCGGGCAAGTGTCTTTTTCTCACGGCGGATGTCACTGATGGTGTCGCCAACGCCGAGCGTTTTACGAAACTTCAGCCTGAATAATGATTCCTTCAGAGCGTCTGCCTGGTCTTTCAATTCTTCCAGGCTCATATCTTTCAGCTGATCCAGCTGCTCTTTGCGCTTCATATTAAACAACGCCTCCTTCCAGGTCGGTACGCGTTACGAACTTGGTCTTGACCGGAAGCTTTTGAGCTGCCAGCATCATTGCCTCACGCGCCAACTCTTCACTCACGCCCTGGATCTCATAAAGGATACGGCCCGGTTTAACGACCGCTACCCAATGATCCGGTGCTCCCTTTCCGCTTCCCATACGGGTTTCAGCCGGTTTCTTTGTGATCGGCTTGTCGGGGAACATACGTATCCAGATCTTTCCGCCGCGTTTTACGTGACGGGTCATGGCGATACGTGCCGCTTCGATCTGACGATCGGTTATCCAGCCTGCTTCCAATGTCTTAAGTCCGAAATCACCAAAGTCCAGGTTCTGTCCGCGAACGGCCTTGCCGCGCATGCGTCCTTTCATTACCCTTCGGTGCTTGACCTTTTTCGGCATCAACATAACTAAAATTCCTCAGTTCCAAATTCAACATTCCAGATCCCATTCAAAAACCGGGATCAAGGAAAAAATGATCAACGATTCCTGTCGTCCCTGCGTGGGCGTCTGTCACCGCGACCTCTCATTGCAGAGCGGTCTGCCTTTACCTCATTCATCGGGTCAGTAGTAGTTCCGCGTGCCATTGATGCATTCGCATCAAGTATCTCTCCGCGATAGATCCAAACTTTTATTCCGATGATGCCGAACGTTGTCAGAGCTTCTGCAAATCCGAAATCAATATCGGCACGCAGTGTGTGCAGCGGCAGACGGCCTTCCAGCGACCATTCGGTGCGGGCGATCTCGGCTCCGTTCAGACGGCCTGAGATCATGACCTTGATGCCGAGCGCTCCAAAGCGGATGGATTCTTCCATCGTCTTTTTCATCGCACGGCGAAATGCAATACGCTTTTCAAGCTGCTGAGCGATCTTTTCAGCCTGAAGCTGAGCATTCAGCTCAGGATGACGGATCTCCTGGATCGAGATGAGCACTTCGCGGCCTGTCTTTCGTGAAAGATCTTCACGAAGCTTTTCTATCTCAGCCCCCTTGCGGCCGATGATGATGCCCGGACGCGAGGTATAGATGATTATCTTCAGCCTTGCCGCCGCACGCTCAATGTCGATGTGTGAAACACCGCCGCCCGCAAATTTCTTCTTCAGGTCTTTTTTAAGCTTGAGGTCTTCTGCCAGATATTTGGCAAAATCCTGTTTGGCAAACCAGTGTGAATGCCAATCCTTGTTGTAGCCGACCCTGAATCCGTATGGATGAACTTTTTGTCCCATATTAAATACCTTACTTGGCCTCGGTGTCCTCCGCTGCCGGTTCCTCGACCGTTTCGGTGGTTTCGACGACTGCTTCGTCAGCTGCCTCTACCGCTTCGGGAGCAGCTTCTGCCGTTTCGACAGGTGCCGCTTCAACCTCTTCAGCCACCGGAATTTCCTTTTCTTCAACTACCTCAGCCGGAGCAGCCTTTGCTTCTTTCGGAGCATCTTTCTTGGCAGCTTTCTTCGGCTTGGCCGATGTGGTCTTTTTCTCAGCATCACGCTTTGCCTTTGAAGCCTCAGCCTTTAGCTCTTTTTCAGTCTTCGGCTTTTCTTCGCTGGTCACTTCGATAGTGATATGGCAATAATGACGCTGTTCGCGATATGCCCTGCCCTGTGGTGCCGGACGCATACGGCGACGGCCCTTTGTCGGCCCCATATCGACAAAACACGACTTTACCCAGAGATCATCAGGATCTATCGCAATGTTCTGCTGTTCGGCAATATAGGTCGCATTTGCGATCGCCGAGTTCAGGCATTTCGAGATCGGCTGAGCCGCTCTCTTTTCCGTGAACTTAAGGATCGCCAAAGCCCTTGACACGTTCTGACCTCTGATGAGGTCAATGACAAGCCTGGCCTTTCGCGGGCTTCCCTTGAGATACTTTGTTTTTGCTATCGCTTCCATCTTTTTTAAGTTTCGAGTTTCAAGTTTCAAGTTCCCGGTTCAAAGCAGTTTCCTGATATGAAACCTTGAACCAAAAACTCGTAACTTACTTCCTCTTTGCTGCTTTCTCAGCCTTTGTTCCCGGATGACCTTTGTATGTACGGGTCGGCGAGAATTCTCCAAGCTTGTGTCCGACCATGTTCTCGGTAACGAATACCGGAATGTGGCGTTTGCCATTGTGTACGCCGAAGGTGAGTCCCACCATATCGGGCGAAATTGTCGAACGGCGTGACCAGGTCTTTATTGCCGGCGGTTTCTTTCCGCCTTCCAGGATACGCTTGACCACTTTCTGAACACTAAGGTCAATGAAAGGTCCTTTTTTTAATGAACGTGGCATATCAAATTTCAAATTTCAAATTTCAAATTTCAGATCTGTGATCTGGATTCTGGAATCTGGAATTACTTCCTCCTCCTGTCTTTCACGATCATATTGGTCGTGCGCTTGTTGCGGCGTGTTTTGTAACCGCGTGTCGGCTGTCCCCAAGGAGTTACCGGATGACGTCCGCCTGAGGTCTTACCCTCACCGCCGCCGTGCGGGTGATCGACCGGGTTCATCGCAACACCGCGAACCTTTGGCCTCTTGCCCTTCCAGCGGTTACGTCCGGCTTTTCCGAGCGATACATTCTCATGCTCGGTATTTCCGACCTGGCCGACCGTCGCATAACATACGACAGGAACTTTACGAACTTCGCCCGAAGGCATTCTCAATTGAGCATGATCACCTTCTTTAGCGACGATCTGTGCAAAACCGCCTGCGGATCTGACCAGCTGGCCGCCCTTTCCGGGACGAAGCTCAATGTTATGAACCTCGGTTCCAAGCGGAATATTCTTGATCGGCAATGCATTGCCCGGCAGAATATCAGCTTCGGCTCCACTCAAGACGGTCGTTCCAACTTTCAATCCGACCGGAGCGATTATGTAACGCTTCTCACCGTCAAGATAAGTGATCAGGGCGATATGTGCCGAACGGTTCGGATCGTACTCGATCTGTGAGACCTTTCCGGGAATACCGGCCTTATCTCTCTTGAAGTCGATCACACGGTAAAAACGCTTATGTCCACCACCGCGGCGACGGATCGTTATGCGTCCGTCATTATTGCGTCCCGATATCCGCTTTTTAGGTTCGAGCAACGATTTTTCGGGTGCTGCTCCCGGCGTCAATTCATCGCGGGTCAGATATGTCTGATACCGCCTTGCCGGTGATGTCGGTTTTAATCTCTTTATTCCCATAATTCCAAAATGATGAATTCAGAATTTCGAATGATGAATCAGTTTTTGATATTCAACATTCAATATTCATCATTCTTTAGATCGCTTCTGCGTAATCCACCATCGGCTCGCCCTTTCTCAGGGTAACGTAAGCCTTTTTCCAATTCGGTCGGCGGCCTTCCTGGCGGCCTCGGCGTTTCATCTTGCCTTCGTAATTAACGGTGCGGACCGACGAAACTTTTACATTGAAGATCTCTTCAACGGCCTTTTTGATCTCCAGCTTATTCGCTTTCTTGTCAACGCGAAATGTCAAAACCTGGCCTGCTTTGCGGTCGCTGTCCTCTTCAGAAGAATCTTCCTTGAGGATGACGCTTTTTTCTGTGACGACCGGCGACTTCAATATTTCCCAAACGTTAAATTCACTCATTTTCGGTCGCCTCCTCGGTCACTGCTTCTTCGGTTTCGGCCTTCTTCGCCTTTGCTGCTTTTTTAGGCTTTGCCTCTTCAGCCGGAGCCTCTTCAACAGCTTCTGCCTTCTTTGTCGAACGCTTTGGCTTTGCCGGAGCTTCGGTCACCGCCTCTTCCTTACTGCTTTCGCTTGAAGGATTCAGCAACCTGTCCAACTCTTCGGCGGCGGCTTTGGTTATCACGAGTTTTTCGTGATAAATGATGTCATAGATGTTCAGGCCAAAGCTGTTCGTAACCTTTGTCTTCGGAACGTTTCGTGAAGAAAGGATAAGATTCTCGTTATCAAGCGAATCAACGATCAACGTTTTCGACTGAGCCGAATCCTGAAACACACCCAACGTGCCAAAAGCTGCGAGAAAATCCTTGGTCTTCGGACCGGCAAAACCGATCTCGTCAACGATGATCAGGTTGCCTTCGCGAAGCCTTTCAGAAAGTGCAGACCGCAGTGCTCCGCGACGCATTTTCTTAGGCATTTCGTATGACCAATCTCTCGGCTGAGGGCCGTGAACGTTACCGCCGCCTTTCCAAAGGGGCGACCGCAGACTCGCGATACGGGCACGGCCCGTACCTTTCTGCTTCCACAGCTTGCGGCCCGAACCCGAGACGTTTCCGCGCGTTTTCGTCGCAGAAGTTCCCTGTCGTCCGTTCGCCTGATAATTGCGAACTGCCGCATGGATCAGAGCCTCGTTCAGGTCGGCACCAAAAACGGCATCCGACAGGCTGACCTCGCCGACTTCCTTATTCTTCAAATTGCGAACCTTTACGGTAGGCATAACTTTCTCACTCCGTTCGAGTGGTCAGTGTCCGACGGTGCTGTGATCAGTTCATTTTAACTGTCAGCATCCGCTATCAACTGCCATCTCTATTTACGACTTCCTTACAATAACAACACTGCCGTTCGCTCCCGGCACCGCACCGCGAACCATAAGAAGATTGTTCTCAGCATCGACACGAGCTACAGTCAGTCCCTTTATGGTTACCCTCTCGTCACCCATGTGGCCAGACGAACGCGTTCCCTTGATAACTCGCGAAGGATACGCCGACTGCCCTATCGAACCAGGCTTACGAACGTTCATCGAACCGTGTGATTCAGGGCCGCGGGAAAATCCGTGGCGTTTGATCGTACCGGCAAAACCGCGTCCTTTTGATCGGCCAACTACTTCGATCTTGTCGCCATCGGCAAAAAGATCGACCTTGACCTGATCACCCACCGAAGCTTCCGGCTCACCTTCGAGACGGATCTCCTTGAGGATGCGTGTCGGCGGAACGCCGCCGCCGGTCTTTTCAAAGTGGCCGCGAAGCGGTTTGGTCACATTTTTCGATCTGACCGGCTGGTCTTCAACCAGGCCGAGCTGCACGGCGTTGTAACCGTCACGCCCCGCTGCGCTTTTTGTCTGAATGACGACGCAAGGGCCTGCTTTGATGATGGTCACGGGTGTAACCGTGCCGTCCTCAGCAAAAAGCTGCGTCATCCCCATTTTTCTACCAATGATTCCGCTAATCATCATTTACTCCAGTCTGGCGTCTTAAGTCTCAAGTCCTGTGAGCCGGGCATTTCTGCTCCTGACTCCTGACTCGCGACCTACGACTAATTTTTGCCAAAAGCCTTGATCTCTACATCGACACCTGCCGGAAGGTCCAGCTTCATCAACGCGTCCACTGTTTCAGCGGTCGGATCCAATATGTCCATCAGCCGCTTGTGCGTTCTGATCTCGAACTGCTCACGTGATTTTTTATCAACGTGCGGCGAACGAAGGACCGTCCACTTGTTCTTGACCGTCGGTAGCGGGATCGGGCCTGCTATCCTTGCTCCGGTGCGTTTTGCTGTGTCAACGATCTCCTGCGTGGACTGATCCAATACGCGATGATCATAGGCTTTCAACTTGATGCGAATCTTTTCGTTCAACATAATCTCTCAACTGGTCTTTGACCTTGGGGCTTCGGACTTCAAAACCAAAGCCCCCAAGTACTAAAGCCTACTCAACAACATCCGAGACGGTGCCTGCACCGACTGTGCGGCCGCCTTCACGGATAGCGAAGCGGAGTCCTTTTTCCATTGCGATCGGAGCGATAAGCTCGATCTCCATCTGGATGTTGTCTCCGGGCATCACCATCTCGACGCCTGCCGGAAGGTTTGCTACTCCGGTAACGTCCGTCGTTCTGAAATAGAACTGCGGGCGATAGCCTGTGAAGAATGGTGTGTGGCGTCCGCCTTCTTCTTTCGTCAGGACGTATGCCTTCTGCCTTGAACTTCGTGTGCGGGGGCGCATCGTTCCCGGTTTCACTTATTACCTGGCTGCGTTCTCGATCTCTTGCGGTCGATACCTCAGAAGCAGTCTGACGTTGTCGCCGGCCATTCTGAATCAAGAAGCTTCGAACATCTCGACGCCCGTTACAACTGGAGTTCGTCTCTCTGATACCGACGCATCTCCACCGGTTCGTTGACGTTGATGACTCCGCGTCGCATCCTTCCTGTTGCAACAGTTCCGCGTCCCTGATATGAAGATGTCTTCCACAGGCATCAGGAACGGTTTGTCGGTCTCACGTGCCGGTGTCGGGATGTAGTCATCCACTGCCTGCATCAGCTCGTCGATCTTTGCTTCCCATGCGGCATCGCCTTCGAGTGCCTTCAGGGCTGAGCCCTTGACCACAGGGATGTCGTCTCCCGGGAACTCATAGCTTGAAAGAAGTTCTCTTACTTCCATCTCTACCAGCTCAAGCAGTTCTTCGTCATCGACCATGTCCACTTTGTTCATGAACACGACCATCGAAGGGATACCGACCTGACGTCCGAGCAGGATGTGCTCTCTCGTCTGCGGCATCGGGCCGTCCGTAGCTGCCACCACAAGGATCGCTCCGTCCATCTGTGCTGCTCCTGTGATCATGTTCTTCACATAGTCAGCGTGGCCCGGACAGTCAACGTGGGCATAATGCCGGTTTGCCGTCTCATACTCAACGTGTGACGTCGCGATCGTAATACCACGTGCCTTCTCTTCCGGTGCGTTGTCGATCGAATCAAATGCCCTCACCGTCATGTTCGGGTTGTGCTTCGACATCACCTTTGTTATCGCCGCCGTCAGCGTCGTCTTTCCATGATCCACGTGCCCTATCGTCCCGATATTCACGTGCGGCTTGCTCCGATCGAATTTTTCCTTGCTCATTTCTGGTCTCCTGAACTGATTAAATCAATAACTTACCGGCCTCAAACTGGCGGCCGAGGCCGTAATATGTTTAGCTGCCTGCTCCCTTTACCTTGGCAATGATCTCTTCCGCAACGTTTCTCGGTGCCTCAGAATATCGCTCAAAGTGCATCGAAGAGGTTGCTCGTCCCTGTGTTGCAGACCGAAGATCGGTGGTATAACCGAACATTTCAGAAAGCGGCACAAAGGCTGTTACTACCGATACGCCACCTTGACGCGGTTCCATCTTTTCGATCTGTCCACGGCGGCGGTTAAGGTCGCCGTTGACAGCGCCCATATACTCTTCCGGTGTGACCACTTCAACCTTCATGATCGGTTCAAGCAAGATAGGCTTTGCCTTCTTGACCGCATCCTGGAATGCGAACGAACCGGCCAATTTGAACGAGATCTCGTCCGAGTCAACCTCGTGATACGAACCGAACAGCAGCGTAGCCTTGATATCCACAAGCTCGTAACCTGCTAGCACACCGCGAAGCATTGCATCGCGAATACCTTCCATGGTCGGCTTGATGAACTGGCGAGGGATAGAACCGCCGGTGATCTTGTCTTCGAAGACAAAACCTTGACCCGGAGCCGGTTCGATCTCGAGTTCCACGTGACCGAATTTACCCTTACCGCCGGACTGTTTCTTATAGATCTCTTTGCCGGGTGCGCTGGTCGTGATCGTTTCACGATAAGCAACTTGCGGCTTACCGACATTGGCCTCAACGCCAAACTCACGCTTCATGCGATCAACAATGATCTCAAGGTGAAGCTCGCCCATACCGGCGATGATCGTCTGGCCTGTTTCGTGGTCTGTCGTAACCTGAAATGATGGATCTTCCTGTGCGAGGCGGTTGAGAGCGACGCCCATCTTATCCTGGTCGGCACGTGTCTTGGGCTCTACCGCAACACGGATGACCGGATCGGGGAACTCCATTGATTCAAGAATGATCTGCTTTGATTCGTCAGAAATTGTGTCTCCGGTGGTCACGTTCTTCATGCCGCCGATAGCCACGATCTCTCCCGCGCTTGCCTCTTCAACGTCCTCACGCTTATTAGCGTGCATCAGCATCAGACGACCTGCTCGTTCCTTGCTGTTCTTGATCGTGTTGTAAACGTAAGAGCCTGATTTGACCGTACCCGAATAGATGCGAACAAAAGCGAGCTGGCCAAGATGCTTGTCCGCCATGAGCTTAAAGACAAGTCCTGAAAAAGGCTCTGCGGCGTCCGGCCCACGTGTTTCCATCTCTCCGGTCTTGGGGTTCTCACCCTCGATCGCGGGAATGTCCAACGGGCTTGGAAGATAGTCAATAACAGCGTCAAGCAGTGTCTGAACGCCCTTGTTCTTAAAGGCGGAACCGGTCACGACCGGAACGATCTTCATCGACAGGGTTGCTTTGCGAAGTGCGTTACGAAGCTCATCCTCGGAGATCTCTTCCTCACCGAAGAATTTCTCCATCAGGGCATCGTCTGTCTCTGCAACTTTTTCGACAAGCTTGGCACGCCATTCTTTAGCGGATTCAGCAAGTTCTGCCGGGATATCGACCGTTTCATACTGAGCACCCTTGGATTCATCGTTCCAGAGCAGCCCTTTCATTCCAATGAGGTCAATAACACCCTTAAGCTGATCTTCTTCGCCGATAGGTATCTGCAAAGCGACCGCATTTGCACCAAGCCTTGTAAGGATCGAATTGAACGAACGCTCAAATGAAGCTCCGGCACGGTCAAGCTTATTGATAAAGCAGATCCTTGGGACCTTGTATTTATCAGCCTGACGCCATACCGTCTCAGATTGCGGCTCGACACCGGCGACGCCGTCAAAAACGGCAACCGCGCCGTCCAGAACACGCAGCGAACGCTCGACCTCCATCGTGAAGTCAACGTGGCCCGGCGTGTCAATGATGTTGATGCGGTGTTCGACGCCGTTTCGCTTCCAGAAACAGGTGGTAGCAGCGGACGTGATCGTAATGCCGCGTTCCTGCTCTTGCTCCATCCAGTCCATCGTCGCCGTTCCTTCGTGAACTTCGCCGATCTTGTGTGAAACGCCGGTGTAAAACAACACACGCTCAGTCGTCGTGGTCTTACCCGCGTCGATATGGGCCATGATGCCGATGTTTCTATATTTGTCTAAGCTTATGTTTGCCATAACAATGTCCTTTGTCATTTGTCATTCGTCCTTAGCAACCGACCAAGGACAAATGACCAAGGACTAAAACCTATAATGTGCGAACGCCTTGTTCGCTTCCGCCATGCGGTGGACGTCGTCCTTTTTCTTGATCGCTCCGCCGCG
The DNA here is from genome assembly GCA_019639215.1 of Acidobacteriota bacterium. Classification (GTDB taxonomy): domain Bacteria; phylum Acidobacteriota; class Blastocatellia; order Pyrinomonadales; family Pyrinomonadaceae; genus OLB17. Next base: position 6,933 of record JAHBSH010000026.1, on the reverse strand, counting down.
TCCTGATGTTGAATCAAGCAGTTCGCCGACCAGACGGTCGCGCATTGTCTTTTCACTGCGATTGCGGGCGTTTCCTACTATCCAGCGTATCGCAAGCGTGTTGCGGCGATCTTTGCTGACCTCAAGCGGAACCTGATATGTAGCACCGCCGATACGGCGCGATTTGACCTCAAGGGCCGGAGCGACGGAATCTATCGCTTTCTTAAAGACCTTTAGCGGCTCTTCGCCTGTCTTTTCGGCGATCTTGTCCATTGCGCCGTAAAATATCGCCTCAGCGACCGATTTCTTGCCCTGCCACATCATGCCGTTGATGAATTTCGTCACCAGCGTGCTGTTGTAAATAGGATCCGGCAGTATCGCCCTTCTTTCTGCAACTCTTCTTCTTGCCATACTCTAATTACTTAGCCCCCTTCGGCCTCTTGGCGCCGTATTTTGAGCGGGCCTGATTTCTGTTCGCAACGCCTGATGCGTCGAGCGTACCGCGAACCACGTGATAACGAACACCCGGAAGATCCTTTACACGGCCGCCGCGGATAAGCACGATCGAGTGCTCCTGCAGGTTGTGGCCGATACCCGGAATGTATGTCGTGACCTCTATCTGGTTGGTCAGACGGACACGGGCGACCTTACGAAGAGCCGAGTTCGGCTTTTTCGGGGTCGAGGTGTAAACACGTGTGCAGACACCGCGTTTCTGCGGATTTGCCTGCAATGCGGGACTCGCGGTCTTGTATTTGACCCTCTGGCGTCCCTTGCGAACTAATTGGTTGATAGTCGGCATAATTCTCTTTCTTTTGCCCCGCCTTTTGGCGGCCTTTCTTTGGTCAGGTGCTCTCCTATTTAAAAAGCAAAAACCATCCCGTACCTGACTCTTGCTCGGAACCCGTCCGGCAGTTAGCTCAAGCAGCACATGCTGATTGAATTAAAGGTAATTAACTACTTCTCCACGAAAGCCAAACTTTGCTGTAGCGTGACATTTTAAGTGCGGTGGCCGTCATTCCTTATAATTAAGGAGCGGCTTTGCCATTATCCCGGATGCCGTGAGTCCGGCACCTTTTACGCTACATTTCCTGTTAAGGCTTTCAAACAACCGCTTTACGATCTGTTGCCAAATCGTCAGACGGTCCAGACCTTCAAAGTCCGAAACTCTAGATATTATGATTTTGAAAAGAATGTGTCAAGCCGGGTGAGGGGTCTTTTTATCTCTAGCAGATGATTGTTAATAAATCAGTACAAATAGTTAAAATCCAGGCTCTCATCCGATCGAATTGGTGTCAACAACTGCCAATGGCATATTTCGGGTTTGTCGCTTTTACCGTTATTTGCTTTAATATTGGTTTGCTTTCTGCAAAAAAGGGTTAGGCTCCCTAGTGGAACATTCGATTACTTATTATGAGCAGTGTATTTTTAGAGGGCTTTGAGGATCATACCGAAGCAGATTGGCTGGCGGCGATTGAGTCGTTGGCAGGTGATATTCACGAGGTTGACCGTGCGGCGGTACAGGTATGGTTCAGGTTCTATCCGCTTGATCTGGTGCGGTATCTGGAATCGGCGGATGATCTCGCGGCGACAATGCAGGGCATCGTGATGCAGGGCGATTTTGGACTGTTGGACAAGATCGACACCTCGCACGCATTCCTTTACGGCCATCGCTACTGGCCGCAGGCAAAGGCCGAGGCGATAAAACGCGCCGAAAGCAGCGAGCCGGCAGGCGACATCGCTTCGGAAATAAGATCTTTGGCAAAAGCGGTCGCTTCCGATGCAAAAACAAAAGAATCACTGACGCTTGGCATTGCCGCCGTGGCTCTGATGACACTTGTTCAGACCGGTGTTGACGAGATGAAAGCTGCGTCGGGAATGACGTCGGTTCCCGCTTCGGAAATGAATCGCTCGCCTGAATCCATCGTGGCGGAAAGGGCAAAGGACGATTCACAGGGCATCTTTGGCTTTCTCAGAACCGTCAACAAAAAATTCACCGTCGACTATGAAGCGTTCGGTTACGACGGCTCTTTTACTATAATCGATAACGAAGAGATAACCTCGGCATCGCAAAAGGATCAATCACGCGAATGGCAGGCGATGGACGAGAGATGTTGGAACGGCCCGGTACCGATAGAATGTACTTCGGCATCGTGCGGAACGTGCTGGATAGGCGTCATCGGCGGAGCCGACAAGCTTTCAGAAACCGAACGTCGTGAAAAAACACGCATCAAAACCTTTGGCTACAATCAGCCCGACGAAAAACATCCGTTCCTGCGGCTTGCCTGCCAATCAAAGGCACACGGCAACGCCACCATCGTCATCCCGCCGTGGAATGCTGTCTTCGGCAAGAAGGTTCGCGGAAATGTCGAGGAATTAGATCTCGAACCGGTCACAACATCGGCGAAAAAGCTGCGCGAGACCATCGCTGAAGCTGTTTCAGGCGAATAAAAGGTAATTTGAGTTGACGCCGACGTTGGCGTTCCAGATGAAACCGCTTACCGGACAAGGTGAATAATTTCCTCGATAAATTCCCGCCAGTTACCCTAGTGCTTATCGCGGTTTTCATGTGGAGCACGGGCGGGCTTTTTATCAAGCTGACATCTCTGGACGCTTTTCAGCTGACATTTTACCGGTCGCTCCTGGCGGCTCTAACGGTCATAATCCTGACGCGAAAAGATGGACTAAAGATCAATGGCTTCGGGCTGCTTACTGCGGTAATTTACGCGGGCCTGCTGATACTTTTTGTCTGGGCGACAAAGAAAACGACCGCCGCCAACGCTATTTTTCTCCAATACACAGCTCCTATTTACATATTGGTGCTTTCACCGTTTCTTATAGGTGAAAAATTTCGCGTGCGCGACCTCGTGACCGTTCTTATCGTGCTGGGCGGGATGAGTCTATTCTTCATAGGACAACTGCGGCTGGAAGACTATCAGGGAAATATTGCTGCGCTGGCATCGGGCATATGTCTCGGACTTTATATCATGCTGCTTCGCCATCCTCGCGGCGAAGGTTTTAACCCTACCATCGCGGTCATCTACGGTAACCTTTTGCTTGCGATTCTCACAGCTCCTGCGGGACTTCCGGTCATCACGTCAATGGCGGCAACAGACTGGCTAGCGGTCATCTTTCTGGGTGTGTTTCAGATCGGCATTTCCTACGTGCTTTTTGTAAAAGGTGTTCGCGGCGGAACGCGTCCGCTGGACGCAAGCCTGATCGGCTTCATAGAACCGATGCTCAACCCTGTCTGGGTATTTCTATTCATCGGCGAACGCCCGTCACAATGGGCGGTCCTCGGCGGAATGATAATTATCGGAGCAATTGCCGCTCATATGATAATTCAATATGCAGGAAATCGTCGTCTTTCGACGTCCTGATCGATCGTCTATCTACATTATTATCAAGACCTTCGATGTAAATGATAAGGATAACAATTGGTATTACCAACTTTTAACGCTGTAGTCCTGCACCAACATTAACTTTTCCAATTATCTTGTGATAATATTTACAAATACTTTCAAAAACGGGCAGTTATTGTTCGTTTACAAGGAAATACATTTGAATATCACAAACATCAGACCCATTTTTTAACGATATGGCTAACTTTTCTATTCCCGAAACCATTAAAAACGAAGAGCTCAGAACCTGGATCAAGGACGCAGTTGAGCTGTGCCAGCCTGATTCCGTCTATTTCTGCGACGGTTCTGAAGAAGAATATGACCGCATTTGCCAGGAGATGGTGGATGCCGGGACATTCATCCGGCTGAATGCCGAAAAGCGTCCGAACAGCTTTCTTGCACGTTCGCACCCATCGGATGTCGCCCGCGTAGAAGACCGCACATATATTTGTTCCCGCGCGAAAGGTGATGCCGGGCCGACCAATAATTGGATGGCTCCGACAGAGATGAAGGGTATCCTTAAAGGCAAGTTCACGGGATGCATGAAGGGCCGCACGATGTACATCGTGCCGTTCTGTATGGGACCGATAGGTTCACCCATTTCGCAATTTGGTGTTCAGGTAACAGATTCGCCCTATGTTGCGGTCAATATGAGGCTGATGACCCGCATGGGAACGAAGGCTCTTGAAGCTTTGGGCAACGGTGAATTCACACGCTGTCTTCATTCGGTCGGGATGCCGCTGGCAGAAGGACAAGCAGATGTTGCGTGGCCCTGCAGCCCCGATCCGAAGGACAAATATATCGTTCATTTCCCTGAGGAAAATTCGATCGTCAGCTATGGTTCTGGTTATGGCGGCAACGCACTTTTAGGCAAAAAATGCCTTGCGCTTCGCATTGCCTCTACATTGGGACGCGATCAGGGATGGCTTGCCGAGCACATGCTCATCGTCGGTGTAAAATCGCCTGACGGACATAAGGATTATGTCTGTGCCGCATTCCCTTCCGCCTGTGGAAAGACAAATTTTGCGATGCTCATTCCGCCAAAGGAATTTCGTGAAGAAGGCTGGGAGATCACGACCGTCGGCGATGACATCGCATGGATCAAGCCGGATGAGCACGGCAAACTCCACGCGATCAATCCGGAAGCAGGTTTCTTCGGCGTCGCACCGGGAACGAATTATAAGTCGAATCCAAATGCGATGGACTCCATAAAGGAGAACACAATATTCACGAACGTCGCCCTCACAGATGACGGCGATGTCTGGTGGGAAGGAATGGACGGTGAAGCTCCTGCTCACGCCATTGACTGGCAGGGCAACGATTGGACACCGGCGAGCGAAAAGCCCGCCGCTCATCCTAACTCGCGGTTCACTGCTCCGATAACACAGTGTCCGGTCGTTGATGAACATTTCGACAACCCGAAAGGTGTACCGATCTCAGCGTTTATCTTCGGCGGACGCAGAAACAGCGTAGTGCCGCTTATACAGCAGTCATTCAATTGGGCGTTCGGCGTTTACATGGCAGCAACGATGGGTTCTGAGATGACCGCCGCCGCGTTCGGCAACATCGGCGAGGTCAGACGCGATCCGTTTGCGATGCTTCCCTTCTGCGGCTATCATATGGGCGATTATTTCGCACACTGGCTAAATTTCGGCCGCCAGATACCTGAACCGCCACGCATCTTTTCCGTCAACTGGTTCCGTAAGGATGAGAACGGCAAATTCCTGTGGCCGGGTTTCGGCGAGAACATGCGTATCCTGAAATGGATCGTCGAGCGTTCAAGAGGAAAATCAAAGGGTATTGAAACTCCGCTCGGCTGGATGCCGCGATATGAGGACATGGATTGGCGCGGACTGGATTTCTCAAAAGAGGAATTTGAAAAGGTAATGAGCCTTGACCGCGATATGTGGATAAAAGAGATCTCTACACACGACGATCTGTTCTTCAAACTCTATGACCGTCTGCCGAAAGAAATGACTTTCATCAGAGAACTTCTCGTCTCTAATCTGTGGCGTTCGCCGGAACTAGGCCTTGCAACACCTCGTCCGGAAGAGGACGTAAGCTTTGCAGCAAAAGGCTGATCGATAGCAATTGACTCCTGTCAAAAAGGGCGTGCGGTGGCGTAATGCTGTTGCACGTTCTTTTCTTTTTCTGGATAATCTTGATCAAATATGCTTGAACCGAAATATGGATCTCCAGGCTCGATCCCGAAGACCTGTCCTAATTGTTCTCTGGATATCGTTACGGAAGAAATGGTATGTCCGCAATGCCGCCACCCACTGCAAAAGGTGTCAACGCTGCGGGTCTTGGGTGTTGTTCAGGTAATTCTGGGTATCTTTTTGATGTCGGTTATGGCCGTGTTGAGCTTTCTCATCTTTAATATCGTCCGAAATGCGGACGACCCTTCGGCAACCACGCGATTTACAGGCTCAGATAAAGACCTGCTCTTCATCATCGGCATATTCGGCGTTGTCTTTTTAGTTGGTGTAACATCATTTGCCGGCGGCGCGTGGCAGATCATATTCGGCAAACGCAACAAATACATCACACGAGCCATCCTTGTTTTTGGAGCGCTGTTTATGCTGATAGGCTTAGTGGTGAGTTTTTTGACCTGATCCGCTAGTCGCAAGCGTAACAGATTTTCATGGACTTCTGTATAAAATCCAGTATAATTATACTAAATCGTTAGGCAAACATTTACTGTTGTTCACAATCTAACTTTTCAAATATATGAACGAATATACCACTTCATTCGGAAATTCGGCGGCTGAAGCTCTACCCGCGCAACGGGCTCAGTTCATCCGCAAGACCTACATGCTTTTGGCGGCAGCCATACTGGCATTTGTCGTCCTCGAAGCATTCCTTTTTATGTCCGGTGCGGCTTACGCGATACTTAGCGTTTTGACGCTCGGCGGCAGCATGGGCTGGCTGGTCGTCTTGGGAGCCTTTATGGGTATCTCTTATCTGGCAAACATGTGGGCGTCATCAAACACATCGACCATGACCCAATATCTGGGTCTGGGAGTGTTCATAGTTGCCGAAGCCGTCATCTTTGTGCCGATGATCGCATTAGCAGCGGTCTATTCTGATGCATCGGTGATACCAAAGGCCGGTATCGTAACGCTTGGCCTTTTCCTCGGGATAACGGCGACGGTATTTATTACCAAGGCTGATTTTTCATGGCTCGGCCCGATCGTAGCCATTGGCGGTTTTGCCGCTTTGGGCTTCATCGTCGCAAGCATTCTGTTCGGCTTTTCGCTCGGCAGCGTGTTCGCATTTATCATGGTCGCATTTGCCGGAACGGCGATCTTATACAACACGTCGCAGGTGCTGCATCAATACAACACCAATCAGCACGTGGCCGCAGCTCTGACGCTCTTTGCCGGAATAGCCATGCTGTTCTGGTATATCCTGAGCATCTTTAGCTCACGGGATTAGTTTCAACCTATTTTGAGACGAGGGTCTGAAAAGACCCTCGTCTGCCTTTTTCATCTGAGGAAAAATGCGAAAAGCTGTATACCTCTTTACTTTCCTCTGCCTACCCCTGCTTTCTACA
>JAHBSH010000025.1 GCA_019639215.1 Acidobacteriota bacterium | reverse complement strand
GACCTTGTCTTGCAGGTCGCCGGGCAAAAACCCGAGCCGTTCGCCTGCTTCGACCGCCGGACGCGTCAATATTATGCGGCTGACCTGCTTTTTATAAAGAGCATCGACCGCCATCGCCACCGCCAGAAAGCTCTTTCCTGTTCCCGCAACGCCGATGCCGAAAACCAGATCGTTCGCCGCTATCGCGTCCAGATATTTGCGCTGATTGGCGGTTTTCGGCGCGACCATCTTCTTGCCCGAAGGGTTAAAACGGTTTCGCTGAAAATGGTCTTTCAGGCTGTATGCACGGTCTTCGGCTATTTGCTTGAAGGCGTCTTTCAGTTCCTTGTCCGTGAAAGAATTTCCTTCGTCAAAAAGCTCGCCAAATTCGAGAAGTATCTTCTCGACCGTGGCAATGTCGCGCGGATCGCCGTCTATCAGCAGCTCGTTGCCGCGAGCGCCGATGTTTACGTCCAAAAGCGATTCAAGATATTTGATGTTTTGGTCCTGAACGCCAAAGAGCGTGTTCAGACCCTGTGTCGGAAGCTCAAGTTTTCGAAGACTGCTCAAATTCTCTTTTAATACCTCTCGTGTGTATAAGCAGGTTTGTCATGACCGCTGCATGGGCTGGCGGCAGTTCTATTTGTATAAGCCTGAGATTACTGGAACGTCGCTCTGGTGTCAATTTATTTCTTTTTCGGTTGTCATCTCGCTGTTACATATTCGCAGAGCATCTTCCGATCCGGCATCCTTTTACAGGCTATATGGCTTTGCGCTGGCGTTTTGGACTGTGATATTCTTACTCCTTTGTTAAGTAAACGCTTTTTCAACTTATATCAGGAGTAATTTATCAAAAATGGCTAACAACGGTGACGCTAAGGTCGGCAAAGTGGTTCAGATAATCGGACCGGTCGTTGACGTCGAATTTCAGGACTATCTTCCGCCTATTTATCAGGCTCTTCGTATAACATCAAAGGGTTTTGACCTGGAAACTCCGATCGACGTGGTTGCTGAGGTTCAGCAGCATCTGGGCGAAGGCCGCGTGCGTGCCATCTCGATGCTGCCGACGGACGGCATGGTCCGCGGAATGAACGTAGAAGACCTCGGCGGGCCGATATCGGTTCCGGTCGGTGGAGCCACGCTCGGCCGCGTGATGAACGTCATCGGCGACCCGGTTGATGAACTCGGCGAAGTATCGTCAGAGGTTCGTTCATCGATCCATCGTCACGCTCCTTCTTTTGATGAGCAGGCGACCGAACTGGAAATGTTCGAGACAGGCATCAAGGTCATCGACCTTGTTCAGCCGTTCCTTCGCGGTGGAAAGATCGGCCTGTTTGGCGGTGCCGGTGTGGGCAAAACGGTTCTCATCATGGAGCTGATAAACAACGTGGCAAAGGGCCGCGACGGTTTTTCGGTGTTTGCCGGCGTTGGCGAACGAACCCGTGAAGGCAACGACCTTCTCCGCGAAATGGTCGAATCAGGCGTTATCAAATATGGTGAAGGTTTCAATCACCATATGGAAGAGACCGGTGAATTTGACCTTTCAAAAGTTGATATGGGATCCATTAAGGATTCAAAAGTGTCGCTTGTTTACGGACAGATGACCGAGCCTCCGGGAGCACGTCTCCGCGTCGCTCTGTCAGGCCTGACCGTTGCAGAACACTTCCGCGATCAGGGCAACGACGTGCTGTTCTTCGTTGATAACATTTTCCGCTTTACGCAGGCCGGTTCCGAAGTGTCCGCTCTGCTTGGCCGTATGCCTTCAGCTGTGGGCTATCAGCCAAACCTCGCAACCGAAATGGGCGAGATGCAAGAACGCATCACCTCGACAAAAACAGGTGCTATCACGTCTATTCAAGCCGTTTACGTGCCCGCCGACGACTATACCGATCCGGCTCCGGCTACGACCTTTGCTCACCTCGATGCTGTAACCGCTTTGTCGCGTCAGATCGTGGAGCTAGGCATTTATCCTGCGGTCGATCCGCTGGCGTCAAACTCGCGAATTCTTGATCCGCAGATCGTCGGAGACGAGCATTACAACACTGCGCAAGAAGTTAAAAGAATTTTGCAACGGTACAAAGACTTGCAAGACATCATTGCCATCCTCGGTTTGGACGAACTCTCCGAAGAAGACAAACAAACCGTTGCAAGAGCACGTAAAATACAGCGTTTCTTCTCACAACCGTTCACCGTCGGTGAGCAGTTCACCGGCCTGAAGGGCGAATACGTCAAGGTCGAAGACACGATCAAAGGCTTCCGCGAAATACTTGACGGCAAGTGCGACGATATGCCGGAACAGGCATTTTACATGGTCGGAACCATCGAACAGGCTCGCGACAAGGCCAAGAAAATGGCTGCCGGAGCATAGGGAAGTTGAAAAGTGAAAATGGGAAAAGGTGAAAAAGTCCGTCGAACAGACCATTAGTTTTTAGACTTTTTCACTTTTAAGCCTTTTCACATTTAAACTTTTACCACTTTCAAACCTTTTCATTTTTGAACTTTTTAACATTCATCACATCATGCTAAAGCTTGAAGTTGTAACACCTGAAAGAAAGGTCATTGAAACCGAAGTTGATTCGGTCGTTGTGCCGACGGCGTCGGGCGAGATCGGTATTTTTACCGACCACGTGCCGCTTATTTCCGCACTTAAGCCCGGCATTTTAGAGGCAAATCACGGCGGAACAAAGGATCGTCTTGCGGTCGGCGGAGGCTTTGTTGAGGTCAGCTCAAATAAGGTTGCTGTTTTGACGGACAACGCCGTAACTCCCGAAGAGATCGACATAGAGGCCGAACGGCGTGAGAAAAAAGAGGCTGAACAGGCACTTCAGGCCGTCGCTTCGTCACCTATCGACGAGACCGAGGCCGAACGCGAACGCGTCGAAACCGCCGACATTAAGCTTCGCCTTGCCGCTGATAGATAGTCTCCGGATCCGGCAAAACCTTTTATTATCAGGCCTCATTTCCACCCGGAAATGTGGCTTTTTACTTTTGGTAATCGACCACAGCATTTCACCGTTCCAAATCGCATTTTTCCTGACCATTGAGAACATTTTCCTGACCACAGAGAGTGTTTTCCTGACCAAATCGACCCTTTTCCTGACCGCCGCTTACGCATGTTTACGTATGCACTAACTCTTAAAACTCTAAAATATCGTAGTGCTCAAATGACAAGAAAAAGCGTTTTTTCTTATCAAAACTCGACACTTTTCTGTATCAGAATGACATTGTTAAGAAAAAGAAGAGTGGCAAAATGACACAAATTTTAAATTTAAAAAATGAGCGGGTATTCATTTTGCCGGGAACATCATTGAGTTCATAGGCGGTAATAGCGCTTATAGGAGTTTATAATGATTCTGGAGATATTCATCGGATGTAACAGCGATCATGAGAGGTTATAGTGATCTTGAAGTTTATGAGTTCAATGAACGCACTGGACTTAACCAAGTTTCGCGATGCCTTGCATAGCTTTTCCGGGTTGATGGAGTTAATCGAACTCATCAGGTTAAGGAATATCCAAAAACTCACCCGCTCCGAGTGTCTGAGAGACGCATTTACTGTAAGGAAAATTCGCTAGACCTGTTGGTAGTGTTTTGAAGTGCTTTTTGTAGTTGCGAGCAAGGCTATTATCAAAAGCAGCCAGGTTGCAAGCGCGATATATTTTGCGACCTTGAGGAAAGTCGGTTCTTCAAAGAAAAGTCTTACTTCGGATCGTTCGGAAGGAACAGGGATCAGGATAGTCCCATCCGTGGCGGCTGAAACCTCAACCGAGGAACCATTCACCTCACCTTTCCAGTACGGATAATAAAATGTGGCGATGCGGGCATTGCCAGTAGTTCCGGCTGTAACCGTGAACTTTCTGTCAGATCCTTCCCATGTTTTGACTTCAATATTTCTATCACTGATCGAAACCCTATTTTCAGTTTCAGATCCAATGGTCTCAGCCCAAGCAGGCCACCAGCATTTGCAGCCAACGGTTGAACCGAGATCATTAACTTGCCGGTCAAACTCTTCAGGTGAAACCGCAGCCATCGGGATGATTATCTGAGTCAAAATAAATAATGTAACCGGCAGGGTTACGATCAAAATAGCATATCGTAGTGTTCGGCTAAGTACATCGGTCTGTGACCGAAGAACTTCCAGAAACGCTCCAACCATAAAAGCTGTCATTACCATAGCGATCGAGTGCCAGCGCCATGGAAATTGAAGTTTCTGTAAAAATTCTATGTTGTTCCAGATCGGAGAACTCAACGTGGTCGTCATGAAAACAGACAACGCTGTTGTGCTTAGAACTGCCGTCTGCAAACGGTCACTGTTTCGTTTTAGAAACAGAAATAGACCCAATAGCAATGTCAGTGTGATCGTCATCAGAGCGATGACGTCGAACATCCACAGCTGCTTTATCTCAAAAAAATCAGGCGGATCAAGAAAGATCGGGAAAAGATATGAAGAATATGTATAAAGGCCGCTGTTGTAATAATCGACGCTATCGTGTTTTACCCACTTGACCTCAGTGATGACCTTTATCCAATAGTATGAAGTGCCGGTCAATGTAACAGTTGCTGAGACAATGGTATAAAGAGCGGTTCGAAAAAATGTTTCTTTTCTTATCTGTATTGCCAGAAAGACAGTGAGGGCGATAGACAAAATTATGGTCGAAGGAATATGCGACAGAACTACTAGAGAAAAGAACAATGAAAAAAGGAGCGAGTTTCTGATGCCGCCTTCTCTGACCAGCCTTGTTCCGTAGTAAAAAACAAATGGCGTGAAAGCGGCCGCCATAAACTCTGCAAGCAGAAACAGCTGGTATATCTGGAAAAGATGATAAGGAATGATGCCGTAGATAAACGCAGCGAGCAAGGGAAAGCCATTTGGATAATATTCATCGCAAAATCTATAAACTCCTAGACATCCGATGGACATACCGATGAACAAAAGAATACTCAGGGACAGATGCCAACTCGAAGCAAATACATGAATTAAGCTAAACAGAATATATGTAAGCGGCGGATAGAGTCTTACACCTGCTCCGCCATATCCGAAATTGTCCTTTTCTGACCAGAGGGCCGGAAAGTCACCGTTTTGCAGGGCATCGCTGTATGTCACCGCAAAGCGCATATGCTCCATTACGTCGTAATTGTCAGGAATCCCAAACAGAGCGATAGGCGACATCAGAATAGCCGAGAAGAAAAGAATTATGGCTATGTCTCGAAGCCGGGTCTTAGAAGGCGCGGTTATCGGTTTTGTAGTGTCGGATGTCATTTGGCTAAGTTGCTTTTGACGGATGAGTATTTTTTTGGAGAGGAATGATGAGGCCGCAGGGAACTCTTTTATATTTTATCAATGAAGCATCAAAAGCGAAAGTGCTTTTTGTTTTCAATGCTGAAACCCGAATGATAATAATGGGGTTTTACACGCTCCCTACCGGTCGTGTTTCTTCCTTTTGTGGCTTGCCACTATGATGTTCGTGAGAGGTTTTGCCTTTTTGCACTGCGGTCGGTGCTATGCCCGACCGTACTGAGTCTTCAAAAGTTCTTTGAGGCTGTGCCTCTTTTCTTTCGGAGGCACAGCCTCCTTAATTTTTTTTCAGGGGACGTGACGGTCTGGCACAGCCAGACCGCAGTGCTTGCGGGCATAGCCCGGTGATCGAGATAGTGAGACGAGGAGTAGGGGAGAGAAGGAGAGAGGGAGCAGGGGAGATAAAGCTGAAGACTCCAAATTCCAAATTCCAAATTCCAGACTCTAAACTCCAGACTCCAGACTCCAGACTCCAGACTGAAAGAGGCACACTCCCTACCGGTCGTGTTTCTACCTTTAAAACAAAAAGAGGGAGCGGATGAACCATTCCCTCTTTTTGGCTAAGGTTATAAAGGGTGAACTTTATACCATGACATTGTTAGAACTACTGATTGAGCAGCATGGAGGCGGAAACCCGAATGGTAATGAGGGTGTTTTTACACACTCCCTACCGGTCGTGTTTCTGCCTTTAAAACAAAAAGAGGGAAGCGGACGAGCCGTTCCCTCTTTTTGGCTAAGGTTATAAAGGGTGAACTTTATACCATCACATTGTTAGGACTACTGGTTGAGCGGTGTGCCGCCGGTAACAACACGGGTTGCGGCATCTGCAGTAGGTGCTGCTGCTGTAGCGTTTGCATAGATAACACCCGATTCATTACTGTAGAAACTCCGGGTACCTGTCGCACCAATTCCGCCGAACTGGGTCGGAATTGCACTGTGGTCAAAGCGGGCAGGAGCAGCAGCCGTTCTTGCAAGCGGGGTTATTGTAAATGTGTATCCGCTCTTGTTACCTGAACCCAGAACGGTGTCGATAAGGCCGCCAGCGACCAACTCAGCAGGGGTACCGAAGTCGCCTGTCGGGCTGGTTGACTGATAGGTAGCCTGAGCACCTGTCAATGTACGAAGTGAAGCAACGGTCGAGCCTTCGTTAGCTGAGCGACGTGCTGCAAGCAGGTTCGGGATAGCGATCGCGGCGATGATGCCGATGATGACCACAACGATCAAAAGTTCGATAAGCGAGAAACCTTTCTGATTTTTCATGTCTAAATTCACAATCTCCTAAAAATTTGTAACGTGTCTGAATCTTACCTTTCCCAGGCGAGGAGAGTTAGTGCAACGGGTGTGCCAAAGGTCAGGAAGGTAAGAGGGGAGAGGGATAAGGGGTTAGTATGTAAGGAGTTAGCGAAAATTGATCTTAGATCGGCCGTTCTGAAATCTGTTTGGAAGAGTAGTTGGAAAAGGATGCTTTTACAGATTTTGGCAACCGAAGGGTGACATAAAATGTCATTAATAGAAGAGTTTTTGAAGGGGGAGTCGATTACTCTAGGAGGCGTTTGCGCAAGGTGTGGAGCATTCGGCATATTTCATTTAGAAGCTCAAAAATTCTTCCGAAAACTTCTTGGTGTAAATAACCGAGATCAAGAGCTACATACAAATGCGATTGAACTTCAAAAGCAGAGGCCCTGGCGATGTTTATGAAATTAGCGAAATCTTTGTTAGAGGCGACACTACGTCCAAAGCCCTCCGCAATATTTGCCATTATGGAAATAGAGGCCCTTCGGATCTGGTCGCGAAGAGCAAAGTCTCGGGAAAATGAACTTTCAGATGTGGCGGTATATATCAATCGATTAACTTCACGAGCCTTTTGCCAAGCTATAATATCTTGAAAACTCTTAAACGCCATAAACTCTTTACTATTAACTTAAATCTCTTTCCCAAGACCTATCTCCTCACCCCTCACCCCTTTCTCCTCGGATCTTGGCCGACAGGGTTCGGATAGAGTGTTTATCTAGCAGGTGGCGGAGAGAGCGAACCTGCATTTGGAGCAGGTCGGCGGCTTTGGTCTGGTTTCCGGCGGTTATTTTCAGAGCCTCGATGACATAGGTCTTTTCAAGGTTATCAAGATGAGCGGCAAGGTTAAGGCCTTCGTCCGGCAGGCTGAATTCGGCCTTTATGCGGTCTGGGTTGTAATTAGTTATGTGTTCGGGCAGGCGTTCGGGCTGTATCTCGTTCTCGCGTTCGAGGGCGACCGCACGTTCGATGGTGTGCTCCAGTTCGCGGACGTTGCCTCCCCAAACATAGTTTTCCAACATGCCCATCGTTTTTGGCGAAACAGCGATCGAACGGCCTGCCATCTTGCAGAATTTCTCGACAAAATGGCTGACAAGTTCGGGAATGTCCTCAGGCCTTTCGCGAAGCGGCGGCAGGCTGATGGGAATAACAGAGATCCGGTAAAAAAGGTCTTCGCGAAAAGTCCCGTCTTGCGACATCTGCTTTAGATCGCGGTTGGTGGCGGCTATTACGCGGGCATCTACGGATAATTCCTCATGTGCTCCGACAGGACGAACGCGGCGTTCCTGCAAAACGCGGAGAAGTTTTACCTGCATTGCTGGCGTCATTTCGCCAATTTCATCCAGAAAGATCGTGCCTTTATCGGCTGCCTCGAACAATCCCTTGCGGTTCGTATTCGCTCCGGTAAAAGCTCCTTTTATGTACCCGAAAAGCTCTGATTCGAGCAGAGTTTCTGTAAAAGCACCGCAGTTTATAGATATGAAGGGCTTTTCGGCACGCGGGCCGCGGTCGTGGATCGCCCTTGCGACCAATTCCTTTCCGGTTCCGCTTTCGCCGGTGATAAGAACGGTTGACTGCACTTCAGCGACCGTTTCTATCATTTGATAGATCGCCTGCATCTTTGAAGAATTGCCGACGATGTTCTTTATACTGCCACGTTCGCGCTGAGCACGTTTGAACGCCCGGTTCTCAACTATCAGCTCCTGTTTGTCCAGAGCCTTTTTGACGATAAGTTTAAGTTCATCAACATCAAAAGGCTTTTCAATGAAATCATCGGCGCCGAGTTTGAACGCCTCACGAGCGGCTTCGACCGAAGCGTGGGCGGTCATGAACACGATGCCGACATCGGGCATAGTCTCGCGGAGTTCGCGCAGCATATCTATACCATCAAGGTCTGGCATCCGTACATCCGAGACGATCATGTCGATCGGTTCGGCTTTAAGGATCTCTAACGCCTCGCGGCCGTTACTTGCGGTCTTGATGTTGTACCCGGCATCTCCAAAAATGAGACTGAGAAGCTGCCGATAGCTTTGTTCGTCGTCAACGATCAGTAGGTTAGGCATGTTTAAATTGACAATAAAGGATTGTTGAAGGAAGCCCTTAGTTCCGAGCCGAACAGCGGGCTAAGTTCTATTGTCACAAAAAATCGTATGTTTATTCAAGGGCAAAGTTATTTATCATTCTTTTTCACGTTCAAAAGATTTGTCAAAGGCGATGGAACGTGAGAATCATGCAGAGCCGCTTCTGCAGCGTTGGCATCGCTTTTTTGTGATTGCTCGATAGGCAGTTCGATCGTTATTTTTGTACCTTCGCCTTCATAGCTTTTGACGTTTACCGTGCCTCCGTGTTCTCGGATTATTTGGTAAACGATGGAAAGGCCCAGACCGGTGCCACCTGTCGTTGATACCGAAAAAGGCTCGAATATCTGGGAAACCTGTTCCTGCGACATACCGACACCGGTATCCTCAACCTCAATGCGGACGCGGTTGACCGGCATGGCAATAACCCGCATCGTAAGCCTGCCGCCGTCAGGCATGGCGTTCAGCGAATTTCTTGCCAGATTCCAAAAGACCTGCTTTAGCTGTGTGACATCGGCAGCTATGAAAATAGGCTCATTCGGGAAATGTTCTTCAAACTCGTGGGAAGGTTTGACGTCAGGGCCGTGCCGCAAGAGCGTCATCGTATCGCGTATCGCATCGCAAACATCTATTTCGATATAGTCACCGACCTTTGGCCGTGCATAACTGAGGAAATTGGTGATTATGGAATTGAGACGATCTGATTCTCGAAGGATTATGCCCATCAGGTCAGCCTGCATCGAATCTGGCGGCGTTGATGATTCGAGCACTTGTATCGCTCCGCGCATTGCCCCGAGCGGATTACGAATCTCATGGGCAAGGCCTGCACCGACGCGCCCTACAGCCGCAAGACGATCTTTTCGGCGGACGCTTTCCTCCATCGAGCGAACTTCGGTCAGATCCTGAAAGGTGATGATATAGCCTGTCGGAACATTTTCTTCCGACAAGAGCTGGCAGAGACTAAATCCGACATGGATCGCAAACCCTTCAGGCGTGGCCATATTCGCGTCAAATCGCGGCAGCTGTTGGCCGACCGTATCAGCCTCAACGGATAAACGTATCGGCTCAGAAAGATCGCCGAAAAGACTTACTGCAGAACGTCCGACGAGAGTTTCGGGTGCGAAACCGGTAATTTCAGCTCCCGCCGCATTGATCGAATATATCTTGCCGTCAAGGTCCGTGGTAATAAGCCCCGAACGGATCGATTCGATGATCCTCTCATGCAATGCCCTGAGAGACGCGAGGCTTTTCGCTGTTTCTTTCAGCTGTTCGCCTGAAAAACGCCTGTCAGAGAGCCGAGCCGCAAGCAGTCCAACTACCAGAAATGCCACGACGTGGAAACTTGCCAGTTGGACCATTTTTCCGGGCGGCTGAATAACGCCATGCGACTCTATGAGAGAAAAAGCAACACATATCGCCAGCCCAATGAACAAGACCACTGAAAGAATGGCCATCATAAGTGTATAAAATGGCCGCAAAAATAAGCTCGAAACACTTATAAGGACTATATATAGGGTTACATAAGGAGATGAAAGATCGCCGGTCAGCCAAACCAGCCATGTAATAAGTACCGCATCAAACAAAAACTGAATGCGTACCTGCCAATCTAGCCAGCCCGCAAAGCCGACTAACAGCAAGTAGATCGTCGTAAGAAAAATAGAAACCAAAAAGACCCGCAGCGGTCCTGAAGGCAATTCGTTCAGGCTGATCGTCAATGTGCCGCTATACCATATCCAGCTGCTGAAAAGCAGTAATACTATCGCCAACAGACGCCCGATCACTAAATGGCGTAAAGTTGTGCGAAGATGGGTCTTGGAAGGTTCTTCGTTTTCCATTAAACTATTCTGTGGCCCCCAAGCCGAGGTGTTTCTGCCGTGACCGCGTCAAGAAACGCTATCGATTAAATTAACACGAGTTGCATCCGTCCTGATAGTGGATGCGGCATTCGATTTTATTTCTTCTTGTCTTAATAGCCCGCCGTACATTTGATGAAGCTTACGTTCGAGAGAAAACTACCGATCATTCTGTTCTTCGTCTTTTTGATGATGGCGGCGGTCGGATTTGTATTCTATCAGAACACCATGTCGATGCAGGAAGCCATCGAATGGGAGAAAAAGGCTCAGGGTACAATTTTTTATCTGGAAAATACGATGGCCGTCGCGCTCGACGCCGAGGCTGAGGTCAGAGCGTTCGTTGCGACGGGCAATGGGACTTATGTCGATCTCTACAACAAGGCAAAAACAAGGGCAAACGGGAATATCTCTGAGTTGAGAACCTTGATCGGTGATGACAAAGTACAGATCGAGGAGCTAAGAAAGCTTGAACTGATACTCACAAACTTTTGGCAGGTAACAGATCAAAAGATCGACCTCCGAAAACAATTGGGGCCGGAAGCGAGAGATATAGACGTCTCGATTCGGGATACACGTTCGCAGCTGGATGCGATTCGTGCAGCGACCGATACGATGAAGAATCACGAGGCCGAAAACCTTCGCCGAAAAGGAAGAACGCTTGAGAACGGCCTTTACTGGACGGTCTGGATACTAATAGTCACAAGTCTGGCAGGAGCCGCGTCTCTGGGAGTGGCGAATTTCATGGTCTGGCATGAAGGAAGAAAGCGGGCCGCAGCAGAAGATAAACTCCGTGAGACGAACCGTAACCTTGAAAAGACAGTTGACAATCGTACGAATGAACTTCGTCTTGTCAATGAAAGCCTTATACAGGCAGCTGCCGAGAAAGAGAAACTTTTGCGGAATGAGACGAAAGCAAGGGAAGAGGTCGAGATCGCCAACCGGTTGAGGGATGAGTTCATGGCCTCGGTTTCTCATGAACTGCGGACACCTCTCAATTCGATCTTAGGCTGGGCCAGAATGATGAAGAGCGGTTCGTTAGATGACAGACAGTCAGCGAAAGCGGTCAAGACGATCATAAAAAATTCAGAGACGCAGAATCGTCTTATCGAAGATCTTTTGGACGTTGCGAGAATAATTTCAGGCAAGGTACAGATAGAGACCGTTGAGATAGACCTGTCTGAGATAGTTACTCATGCATACGAGAGCACTTTGCCTTCGGCGGAAGCGAAGAGCATATCCATGCGGTTGGATGACAATATTGGTTCGGGCACGGTTTGGGTAAGCGGTGATCGTGGGAGGATGGAACAGATCTTTACCAATCTCATGACCAATGCGGTCAAATTCACGCCTGAAGGAGGGAATGTCGAAATAAACATTTCGCAAGATGGAGAAGATGCGGAAATATCTGTCCGGGACAGCGGTGTCGGCATCAGCGCAGAGTTTCTCCCGCTTGTCTTTGAACGATTTCGCCAAGAGATAGGGAACGAAAAGAATAACGGAGGGCTTGGCCTAGGTTTGGCGATAGTCAGAAATCTTGTTGAACTTCATGGCGGAACTGTCAGAGCACACAGCGAGGGCGAAGACAAAGGAGCTGTTTTTATCGTTCGGCTTCCGATCCTGAAACAGCAGTTGCCAGAGACCCCTTGACCGATCCCTGTAAGATCAGATCAACCGCGTCAAGCAGGTTTCGGCCTATGATATCGGCTATTTGGTCAGTGTCAGATATTCTCTCGCCATACCCCGTACGCACCAGAGCCGACCGTAACCCAGCGTTCTTCCCGGTTTGTATATCCAGATATTTATCTCCTATCATCCACGAGTTTCTTCTGTCCAGTGTGTAAGCCGCCGAGGCCTCGTCGATCATGCCGGTATTCGGTTTTCTGCATCGACAGCCCGCGTCCGGCAAGTGGGGACAAAAATGAAATGAATCTATAAGGCCCGGAAGATCAGCGGTCATCTGGCGGTGAATCGAATGCATATCCTGTTCAGTATAGATACCGCGTCCAATACCGGATTGATTTGTTACCACGTGTATTTTGAATCCGTTCTCGCGAAGCATGGTAAGAGCTTTCGATGTGAAAGGAAAGATCTGAAGATCCTCGAGTCTCGAAAGGAAGTTCACTTCTTCTATAAGCGTGCCGTCGCGGTCAATGAACACGGCTTTATTCACAGGATATGACATAGTCGCAAAATCTACCGGCCTTTTTCTCTGAGCCTGTCTATGACCATATCAAAAACCCATTGCGGCGTCATCCGCGTCATGCATCTATGGTCTATCGGACATTCGCGAAGCATACAAGGCGAACACTCAACGGTTTCGCGTATCACGGTCGCGTTCTCTGCAAATGGGCGTGTTGTTATCGGGTTTGTCGGGCCGAACAGAACATAGACCGGCGTTCCCGCAGCAGCAGCCAGATGGGCAAGTCCCATGTCGTTCGAGATGAAGATATCCATCTCAGCCAGTAGTGCTGTGGCATCCGCCAGTGTGGTTGATCCAGCCAGATCGACGACCTGGGCCTTAGCAAGCTGCGAAACATTTTCTGCGACACCTTTTTCGGACGAGGAGCCCATTAGGATAATATTCGCATCGTGTTTTGCCTTTAGCAGGCCGGCAAGCGACGCGAAATTTTCGGCCGGCCAGCGTTTCGCCATCGAATTGGTCGAACCCGGGCCGAAACCGACCAGCGGTTTGCTGAGATCACATCCGGCCTTTTCCAGAAGAAGTCGGGCATTGTTTCGGCGTTCTTCAGAAATATTAAGCGAAATGTCAGGTTCACAACTTTCGACAGAGTTTGTACCCAGGATCTTTTGTTCTGCTTCCGCGACGAGGTTCAAATAATAAAAGACCTCGTGGCGTGAGTTTTTCCATTCAGGGATCGTGACCGGATCGGTCAAAAGAAAGCGGCGGCCTTCTTTCGCGTAGCCGAACCTGCGCTTTATGTTGGCTATCTTTGCCAATGCGGCGGAGCGATATGAGTTTGGAAAGATGATGCCGAGATCAAAATGTCTGTGTCCAATACGTTTTGTCTCGCTGACAATGCCGTTAAGGCCGGACTCTTTATCAAAGGCGATTATCTCATCAATAAAATCGGCATCGCGAAAAATTCCTTCTGCCCATGACCTGGTATGCAGCGAGATATGTGCATCCGGAAAAACACGCCTCAGTTCGCGCATTGCCGGAATGCTCATAACAGCATCGCCTATCCAATTTGTTCCGCGAATGAGGATCTTCATTTATTCAGTCGTGGCAAAAAGGCTTTCGAGAGTCTCATCCAACCCGATGGAAGGTTCCCAGTCCAACTCGGTACGGACAAGCGAAAGGTCAGTGACATAATTCATCGGTACAGGATCGGCTAAAGGTTCGTTATCTACCAATGCCGTTTTTCCGGATAATGTCTCAAGTTTTTCGACAAGTTCGCTTAGCGTAAACGAATTGCGAATGCCGCCGCCAAGATTATAAAGGCCGTGACGGATTATTGACCCGATAAATGCCTCACATGCTTTTGCAAGATCATCGACGTGCAGAAGGTCACGGCGAGGCCGTCCTTCGCCGGGAAGCCTTAGCGGCTTACCAGCAACAATACTTTCCGCATAATGTCCGGCAAATCCGGGAATATTTCCGTTGCTCGGCGGAGCTGCAACATTGGAAAGCCGGAATATACAGGAGCGAAAACCGTTCTGATTGGCATAATATTCCACATATCGTTCCGCTATAAGCTTTGACCATTCGAGCGGTGATTGGCCTGCGTATGCCGTCTGACATTCCTCAGGAACCTCGCGGTATGCGCCTGCAAAGCGTCCATAAACATCCTTGGTCGAAGCAAAAATGAAAACCGAATCAGGACGCATTGCCTGGAGCAGATTTATAGTGCCGTGGACATTGGTCTGAAAGGTTTCATCTGCTGTGTCGTGAGATCTGTCCATCCTGGCGGCCAGATGGATCACAACATCATGATCTGCTGCTGCAAAGGCATCTGACGTGCTGAGTACATCCAGCCCTGAACGACGCGAGAGATCGTCGGCACCAAAATAAGTGACAAGATGATTCCCCAAATAGCCGCTGCCGCCCGTTACAAGTATCTTCATAAAAACTAAATGCTAGACACAAACCTGTTAAAACATTAAAATTTTACAGGGCAACCACCAAAAACAGAAACCTCACTAAATCTTTGCGGCTCGCAAAAATGCAGTATCCCAAACATACAAAAAGTACACGGAGCAAACATCCGCCAAAGGGCTGGGTCAAAACCCGACGAGTCGGCTCTCATCGAACGCCGCCAAAAAAGGGCTTTAGACGCGTTTTAGGATGGTTCTTTAACGCATGGACATTCTCTCTGGCGGGAATATTCATAGTCGGAAGTTTCCTGACGCTGACCTACTTTTGGTTCCAATTCTCTGGTGACATAGATCGTCGGCTCCTGAGCGGTGAGGTCTTCACGCCGTCTGCCGGAATATACTCGGCTCCAAAAACGCTTAGATCGGGTGAAAAGATATCGGTGCCCGAACTTATAGAATATCTCCGCTCGGCTGGATATATACAAAAGAGCGATAAGGCAGATCATGCCCGAAGCCGTTATTCGGTGACAGGCCGCGATCTGCTGATAGAGCCGGGATATACAGCCGTGATAGATGGGGAAAAGGCGTTTCCGGATCTGTCGGTCAAGTTTAAGGACGACGGAAAGTCCGTTGACACGATATTAGATCTTGGGTTGGGAACTGAGCGGCCGTCGGCAATGCTGGAGCCGAAGATGCTCAGCACGATAGCCAGAGAAGGTGACGGACGCCGCAAGACCGTCAATTTTGCAGATCTGCCGCCACACCTGATAAAGGCAATTACCGTAACCGAGGATCGCTCATTCTTTGAACACTGGGGAGTTAATTTCCGCGGTATAGCCAGAGCGATCTGGCAGCGATACGACGGGGAAGATAACTCGCCTTTGGCAAATCAGGGCGGTTCGTCAATTACCCAACAGCTGGTTAAAAACCTGCTGCTTACCAATGAGGCCACATATAAGAGAAAACTGACAGAAGCATACATGTCAGTCATTTTAGAGACGCGTTTGAGCAAAGAGGAGATATTTACTCTTTATGCCAATCAGATCTATCTGGGACAGCAGACAGGTGTGTCGATATATGGCGTCGGTGAGGCCGCAAGCGCTTATTTTGGTAAGGATATTTCGCAGATCAGTTTACCTGAGGCCGCTTTCTTGGCGGGCATATTGCGAAGCCCAAATCGTTACAATCCGTACAAAAATACCGAACGCGTTGAAGAAAGAAGAAATCAGGTGCTTGATTCAATGCTCGAGGCCGGGGCGATAACACCGCAAGAACATACACAGGCGAGATCGGTCAGGCTGGAGCTGAAAGAGGTCACAACGCGCGACGATCTTCAGGGAATGCCGTATTTTTCGCAGCATATAGTCGATGAATTGCCAAAGATCGTAAGCGATCCGGAAGCCCTTCAGCACCTGCGGGTTTACACGTCGATAGATCCTGACCTTCAGCGGATAGCTTATCAAACTGTGGCGAGCCGTTTGGAAAAGCTGGAGAAATATTTCAAAAAGAAAGAACCGGGAAATCTGAACGCAGCATTGGTCGCTATACGGCCAAAGACGGGCGAGATCGTGGCAATGGTCGGCGGCCGTAATTATCTGCAAAACCAATTTAACAGGGCAACGAGCGCAATGCGCCAGCCCGGATCGGTCTTCAAACCGTTTGTCTATGCCGCTGCTATAAATTCCGCATACGAACCGGCATCACGTATTTTTACCGCCGCAACCGTATTAAAAGACGAGAAGAAGATCTTTACGTCAGGACGCGACAGCTATGCGCCAAACAATTACGGTGACTATTTTTCCAATCAGGAAATAACGCTTCGCGACGCGCTTGTTAAGAGCAAGAACACGGTGACGGTAGATCTGGCAATGCAGGTGAATGTCGGCAGAATAATGAATCTTGCCGCAAGAGCGGGAATGCCAAAGGTCGAAAAGGCTTATCCGTCAATGGCACTCGGAACGGCGGAAGCGACACCGCTTCAGGTGGCGACCGCATATACAACATTTGCCAATATGGGTGACCGCGTTCTGCCCATGCCGATAACGAAGATCACTCGCGGTGACGGAAGCACTCGCATGGCTCCTGTTCCGGACCGGCAAACGGTCATTCGGCCTGATGTCGCATACATAATGAACGATATCATGAAGGATATCGTCACACGCGGAACGGCCGCACAACTTCGCGGATGGGGATTTAAGAATGATCCTGGCAAGGTTGCCATCGCCGGAAAGACAGGTACTTCCCGCGATGGATGGTTCGCCGGATTCACGCCGGAACTTGTTACGGTCGTTTATGTTGGGTTTGATAACAACGATGACCTGAATATGAAAGGTTCCGATTCGGCAATGCCGATCTGGGCTGATTTTATGAAGGAAGCCTTATCGCTGCATCCCGAATGGAACGGCGACTGGATAATGCCGTCCGGAATCAGAAAGGCGGAGATAGATATTCGCAACGGTTCTTTGATACGGGAACTTGACGGTTCTGAGGTGCTGACAACAGCGTCAACGCCAAGTCCGACGCCAACTCCCGATGACGTTGAACCGGAAGATCCTGATTGGGCGGTTGAAGAGCTTCCCGAAAAAGTAGAGATCTATGTTACAAATGTACCGCCGGAATTTAGAAGAAACGAGATCTTTATAAGCGGAACCATTCCAAATCGTAAATTGTTGGATGAAGAAGAAATGGATGGTCTGGCTAGCGGCACTGAAAACCAGGGAACGGGTAGCGTGGAGCCTTGGGTAGAAAGCATTGAAGGAGTTCCGCGTCCTTCGCCGCAAGCAAGACAACCGGATGACGTCAAAGGGAAAACGCTTGAAAATATCGTAGTATCGATCTGTCCACAGAGCGGCTTGAAATCAAAGGATTCTTGCCCGACCAAGCGCATGGCGACATTCGGTTCGGGACTGGAACCACGCTTTTACTGCAATATCCACTGATGTCCGATCATAGTACAAAGGCCGCTGAAAGCTAACAAGTTTTTTCAGCGGCCTGGATTATTTTCAACTAACCAATGCAGGTTACTGCACAGACATTCCGAGGCTCTTTATGAGAAAGCCGTAAATATCCGTTTGTTCCTCTATCTGTTTGGCAGTCGGTTTGCCCGCTCCGTGTCCGGCCTTCGTTTCTATACGGATAAGTATAGGGGCATCGCCTGCCTGCGCGGCCTGGAGTGCTGCTGCATACTTAAAGCTGTGTGCAGGAAAAACACGGTCGTCAGTATCGGCCGTTGTTACCAGTGTTGGCGGATACTTTGTTCCGGCTTTGACATTATGAAGCGGTGAATATGCATAAAGTACTGCAAACTCCTTCGGATCTTTAGGATCGCCGTAGTCCGATTTCCAAAATGCACCGACGGTGAATTCAGTGAATCTGACCATGTCCATCACGCCGACTGCCGGTAAAGCTGCTCCCCACAGATCGGGGCGTTGATTTAGCACTGCTCCGACGAGCAATCCGCCGTTGGAACCACCCTGAATGGCAAGTTTTGGTGTACTGGTGTATTTATTTTTGACCAGATATTCGCCGGCAGCTATGAAGTCGTCGAAAGTGTTCTGCTTCTTCAGTACCGCACCGTTTGCCCACCATTCCTTGCCGTATTCAGCACCGCCTCGAATGTTGGCCACAGCATAGATCCCGCCCATTTCCATCCAAACGGCTCGCGAAACCGAGAATCCGGGCGTCTGGTTGATATTAAAGCCGCCATAGCCGTAAAGGAGCGTCGGGTTTGAACCGTCAAGTTTCAAACCTTTTTTGTAAGACAGGAACATAGGGACCTTGGTACCGTCCTTGCTTGTATAAAAGACCTGCTTGACCTCATATTTCGAGCCGTCAAATTTCACAGGCGTTTTACGAAAGACAGTGCTTTTACCTGTCTTCATATCATAGTGATAAATGGTTGGCGGAGCATTAAAGCTGGAATAGCTGTAAAATGTTTCTGTCGCATCCTGTTTACCGCCAAAGCCGCCTGCCGAGCCGATACCGGGAAGTTCAACGTCACGAACATGCTTACCTGATTTGTCATAGATCCGAATATTTGTGTAAGCATCTTTCAGATAATTAGCGACAAACTGATTGTTTATCATCTGAACGCCGTTAAGCGTGTCATTGCCATGCGGTATAACGTCTTTCCAAATGCGAGCTCGGGCAAGCACATTTACGCTGACAAGTTTGCCTCGTTCG
This sequence comes from Acidobacteriota bacterium, assembly GCA_019639215.1. Taxonomy (GTDB): domain Bacteria; phylum Acidobacteriota; class Blastocatellia; order Pyrinomonadales; family Pyrinomonadaceae; genus OLB17. The sequence continues at coordinate 14,050 of JAHBSH010000025.1, read as the reverse complement.
GCATCTTTGTCCGTTCGGAAATAGAAAACAGGACCATCGTTGCCAACAAACGACCAACTGTTTTCACGATCTGAAACTAGAGGAATGATCGGTGCGTCAGCTTTTGTAAGATCTTTGAAATGCACCTCGTTCATTCTTTGCGTTCCCTTAGAGGTCGAGATAACATACCATTTCCCGTCCTCTGTAACGCGGCCGCCCGAGGTCAATTCGCCGTCATCGCTACGTTCGTAGATCACCTTGTCGTCAGTAACCGGTGTGCCGAGTTTGTGGAAGTAGATCTTCGGAAAACGACTTGCGGCACGCAGTTCTGCTCCGGCCTCGGGTACAGGATAACGTTGATAAAAGAACCCGGAATTATCGGTTAGCCACGCGACGCTGCCCTGTCGGTTTGGCGGCAAGATATCAGCAAGATGCTCACCTGTTTCCGTATTCATAATCCGCCATTCGGTGCGGTCTGAACCTGATCGAGCAACGCCGTAAGCCCAGAGTTTTCCATCGTCAGTAAAGGTCCAACCGCTAAGAGCTGCGGTTCCGTCAGCAGAAAGTTTGTTTGGGTCAAAGAAGATCTTTCCGGCATCATCTTTAGACTTTGCCCGGTAAAGCACACTTTGATTCTGCAGGCCGTCATTTCGGGAATAGATATAGAAACCGTCAGTTATTTTTGACGGGGCTGAGATCCGCTCGTAGTTCCATATCTCTGTCAGGCGTTTACGAAGGGCGTCCCGTTCAGAGATGGACGCAAAATAAGAATCTGCAAGCTTATTCTGAGCCTCGATCCAGTCCTGCGAATCCTTTGAAGCTGTGTCTTCAAGCCAACGATACGGGTCTTGAACCTTAGTGCCGTGGTAATCATCGACCTGATCTATCTTTTTTGCAGGCGGGTAAGAGTATCGGGTTTGGGCGAATAAAGCCGGAGCCAATAGAGCCAGGATAAGCGTAAATACACAAGATCGTCTAAGCATCTTTACAAAATACCTCTCTGGAAATTATTTCCAGACATTATAAAGTGTCAGACTGTAAGAGTGCAAAAAGAGCGGGTTGTATCAGAATACCGGCAGGCGGTCGTCGTCCTCTGATGAAGAGGTTTTTGATGCATATTCGATCCCAGTTGAGGGTAATAGAGTAGGTCTTTCGTAAAGAAGCTGTTCTGTCTCGTCACGGCCTTTTGGTTTTGCCATCAGATAGCCTTGTCCCATGTCACAGCCAAGATGCTGAAGCACTTTGAGCTGAGCCTCTGTTTCGATGCCTTCTGCTACAACAGCCATCTGAAGATTTTTTGCCAAAGAGATTATGGTCTGTAAAATTCCCGAATTCTCTCCATATTCGCCGACGTTGTTCACAAATGAACGGTCGATCTTGAGCGTATCGAAAGGCAGGCGATGCAAATGACTCAAAGATGAATATCCCGTGCCGAAATCATCTATGCTCAACTGAACGCCGATCTGCTTCAATCGTCTGAGGGTAGATATCGTAAACTCGGCATTCTCCATGGCCGTACTTTCGGTTACCTCAAGCTTTAGGGATGATGCCGGTAGGCCAGACATTTCAAGAGCATCTTCGACGTCGTCCAGAAGACTGTCATTCTTTAAGTGCTTCCCGGAAATATTGACGCTTACCGAGAGATCTTTATATTCGGGCGAGATCTTTTGCCATTCAGCGGTTTGTCGCGTTGTTTCACGTAGTATCCAGGCTGTTATTGGCTGTATAAGGTCGGCTTTTTCCGCTATTGGTATGAATTTATTCGGCGGCACCATGCCGAATTCGTAATGCTGCCATCTAAGCAGAGCCTCAAAACCGACAATTCGATCTTCCGTCAGAGAAACGATCGGCTGATAATGCATTGAGAATTCTTCACGATCAAGAGCGTGCCGCAGCTCCATCTCAAACCTTACGTCTTCAAGGAAGCGGTGACGAAGTTCTTTTGTGAAAACAGCAGGACCATCATTTCGCTCCTTGGCATAATGCATGGCAATGTCCGCATCACGCAGTATCTCTTCAGGTGTCGAATATTCGATGTCGCAAGGGGCGATCCCAATATTTACATCTATAGAAATGCGGTTCCCGCCAAGAGAGAATGGTTGAGTGATGCTCCGATAGATGCGGCGGGCAACCTTTTGAGCTTTACTGGTCGTGGAAAGATCGCGGAGAATGATGGCAAATTCATCTCCTCCGATCCTCGCAACCGTGTCATTGGAATTAACGACACGCTGAAACCGTTTTGCGGCAATGGTCAATACCTTATCGCCTATGGAATGTCCCAATGAATCGTTGATGTTCTTGAAACTTCGAATATCGAGGAAAAGCACTTGAAAATTCGTTTCCGAGTCACGCTGATAGTCTTTTATCAGTTGTGAGAGCAGATCGCCAAGATACTTGCGGTTTGGGAGTCCTGTAAGCGAATCGTGCAGAGCGGCATATTGGAAATCTTTTTCGCTCTTTCGAAGAGCTGCGTTTGCACGAGCTTCTTTCTCAAGCAGAGTTGACAGTTCCTGTGCATATTTTTCCGCTTCCCGGCGTCGAGTTCGTTCTGTTTCAGCTCTGTCGTGTTCTGCGTCGGCTTTCTGCCGTTCAGCTTCATGCGCTTTTTCAAATGCGACGTTTATGTCAGATATTGACTGACGATAGCTGAGAAACATTACGAGAAGCACGATGCCGCTGACTATAGCTGTGACTATGTCGCCATAATTGATGAGTTTGAAGACCAACCCGGCAAGTCCGGCCCCAACAACGCTTGACAGAGAACTTGTGAGATAGCTCTTTTTCCATTTCTCGAACATACTGCTACGTTCCTTGAGACCCATATAAACAGCCGCAAGGATCGAGCTGAAAAGAAATTGGAAAAATGCAAGAACTCCGATTATCGAGATCAATTTCGGGGTCGAGGTCAATGCCTGAGTACCGCCCACTGCATTTATCGCAGCACTAGCAACAACACACGTGGCTCCAGTGGATACAACATTCATCGACACATTCACCGGTATCATGTGGCGGGCGAATTGGAATCCTTTCGAACGAAGATGGAGGCAGCTTGATAGTGTTTCCACAGCAGCCAGAGCAATCGCCGCCGGAGTTCCGAAAATAAGAAATGTAAGAAATATTGGAAGGTCCGAAAAGCTGATCGCGAGGTCAGATCTGGGTACTGCCAAGCTTAATTGCGGTATCAGAAGTACCGCGATGACGAGTATTCCCAAGCCTGTAAGGCTGAAAAGGTCGTAGGTCATCCCGAGCGCGGCATATACGAGAATAAGCCCGCCAGCGACCATATTTACGATCTTAAAACCTAGAAGTTGGGAAGTCCCTTCCATATTGGTGCGGTGAGGTCTAGAGGAAGAAGCTAGAGACAAAATGACAAAATCGGAAAAAATCCCGATAGAAGAATAGCATTTAGTAAAAGAAAATGGAAGGATTTTGTTGCGAGTGTATATCTGCTATGCAGTGCATCTGATGGCTATTAAGTATCCAATATCTGTAAGTAGTTGAAAACAATGATAATACACGGAGGGGTTGCCGAAATTGTATAGATGGTATCCAATTTGCGATCCGTCTCACATTCAACCCATCAGCCTCGATTGATGCCCCATAACTATTGTATTCACAATGAGTTACAGGTCCAACGTTTTCCTTTCTTTACTTTGGCACGCTGGTTGTTATTAGAGGGATTGTCGGGAAGACGATTCCCAATAACCTAAAAATAGAGAGCGTAAGGAGAATAGAGAAATGAAAAACTTTAGAGGATTTATCCCGACCATGACGTTAGTCGCTATCATGCTGCTAGGAACAACCTTTGCACAAGCAGGATTGATCGTGTCAGACAGAGCCGGACTTATCGTATCGGATTTCAATACACCGACAACGAATCAGAACCCGTGTGGTGATACCAGGAACGAAAAGGTAAAGACACGTATCAACACCGGCATCATCATCGGCGGCAACCTTGCTGGCATCATCATCGGCGGCAACTTGGTTGGCATCATCATCGGCGGTAACTTTGCTGAAAAGACAAGCGAAAGAACCAACTGTGGGATCATCATAGGCGGAAATTAAATAGAAAGCCGATCCATACTAAATTAGTACTTCCACACCGAACCCTGTCGAGAATTCTCGGCAGGGTTTTTCCTTTTGAGAGATATTGATACTGGCATTTATCTCGCCGGAAATTCGCGTTGTTTTGCAGGAGGTGATCTTGAGCTGAAAATTATCAGCCATAATAGTAAAGATCGAATTTTCGAGGCAAGGATAGCTTATGAAGGGCCAACAAGAACGGTTCTGAATAATTTAGATCACAATCGTTAAAAAATGTTGAAAATTGTTTTGAAATGCCATATTATTATGAAAGCGAACTCCCTCGCTGTCCCGCCAAATGACCCAGGAAAAACCAAAATTAAGTCTGGTGTATTTCGTTATCATCGTCCTGCTTCTTGTCGGGATGGTTCCGGTCGTCCTGACCGGTTGGTTCCTCTCAGAGCGTAGCGGCCGCGAGCTTAGAACCGTCGAGAATCGTTACCAGATACAGCTAGTTCAGGAAAAGGCACGTCAGATAGAGATGTTCGTTCAGCGATACAGTGATCTGATGACCGGATTGACGGATGCGTTTGCGCTTTCGGGCAATGCTGAGATACTTTCGGCACCTCAGAGCGACCAGAAGCTGGAGAAGACGCTTCGTGACAACCCAAATCTCATTGCCCTCCATATTAGGCCAATCAATGGAGAGCCATTGACGCTTTATCGTCCGGGCAACATCGGCCGCGAAGAGATTGACGCCATCGCATCCGATGCTCTGAGCGCCGACAGACTCACATTGGGAGAGCCGCGCATAATCGCCCAAAACGAACCGGTCATGACAATAGCTGCTCCCGTGCAGACAAACGGTGTGACCATTGGCACTGTGGTGTCAATCGTCTCGATGAGCACACTTGCCAGAAGCATTGTCGGAATGGAACCGACCGCAGAGGGTGAGTTGTGGAGTTCAGGCCTGCCTATCGTCTATGTTGTAGATCAGAATGGCAAGGCCGTTTTTCATCCTGATACAAATTTAATGCGGAGCCGTAAGCCAATGAACGATCTGAAGATCGTAGATGAATGGCTCCAGTCGAACCAGCAGATCCAATCGGGACTTGTGCCTTTCACAGCCCAGTACGAAGGCACGACGCACGACATGATCGGAGCTTATTCGACCGTTCCCGTCGGTGATTCGATGCTGTTTGGCGTTATCACAATGCAGGACGAATCTCGCGCTTTGGCCTCTGTAGGTGAAATGCGGACACAGACGTGGCTCATCAGCCTTGCGTTCGCTTTGCTGGCGCTTCTTGTCGGATCGGTCGGAGCAAGACTGCTGACGTCCCCAATATTGAAACTTTCATCTGCGGCTCAACGCATTGCGGCCGGCGATCTTTCAACTCGCGTCGAATCGCACGGCGTAACGGAGATAACCGAGATAGGCACGCTCGGTAGGTCGTTCAATACAATGAGCGACAAGCTGGAAGAACATATAGCAAAGCTCGCACATGCTGCGCAGGAGAACCGAGAACTGTTCGTCGGAACCGTTAAGGCGCTGGCAGCCGCAATTGACGGCAAGGATAAATACACACGCGGCCATTCGGAACGTGTCGCACGCATTTCGGTGGCAATAGGAAAACATCTCGAATTGCCGGAAGAAGAGATCGAGACACTACGGATAAGCGCTCTTTTGCATGACATAGGCAAGATCGCCATTGATGACGCGATATTGAAAAAACCGGCGGCACTCACTTCGGAAGAGTTCGAGATAATGAAGACCCATCCTGTAAAGGGTTACAAGATAATGTCGCAGATACCGGCGATGAAGGAATTTTTGCCCGGTATGTACATGCATCACGAAATGGTCAACGGGCAGGGTTATCCTCAGGGCCTTGTGGATGAACAGATACCGTTGCAGGCAAAGATCGTTTCTGTTGCAGACACCTTTGATGCGATGACCATCGACCGTCCATATTCAAAGGGAATGATACTGGGCGATGCCCTGAAAAGAATACAGGAACTCGTAGGCACTCGATATGACAGAGCGGTCGTTGAGGCTTTGGTGAAGGGCTGTGAGTCGGGTGATATCGGACGCGGTGTTGTTCAGTTCATGGCTGACCCACAGCGCGAGGCCGAGAAACAGATCAATGTCGGGGTTGCCCGTTCATTGGAATCATCGCAACAAAATGAATCAGCAGATGTAAAACCTGAACAAGCCAAAGAACAGGAAGAACCGCCGACCTACACACAACCCAGTGTGGCAGCAGAGCCTGCAAATGAGGCTGTACAGGCGGCTGAAATGCCGGTTGAGGCTGCCCCAGAAATGCCTGAACCTGCAGCTCCCATGGCGCCTGAATATAGCCAGCAACCTGAGCCTAGGCAAGAACGGCTTTACAACCCCGAACCATTAATGGACATGTCGTCCATGCCGATAGCTAGACCGGCAGAGATATTGGATGACGGCCTTGACGATATTTTAGACATACCCGAGTTTGGCCCGATAACAAATGAGCGATCAGATACAACAAGAGACCTGGCAAGTTGAGGTCGGTGGACAGATCTATGAGGCGGCTTTTAATGAGTTGCCGGACTGGATAGCCGAAGGTTCGTTGCTGCCGGATGACAAGGTGCGGAAAGGAAATCTTCGCTGGATAGAGGCGAAGAAAGTTCCCCGTCTTGTTCCGTTCTTTAACGCAAAGGAGTCGGGAGAACCGATGCCGGTGATGGTCAGTGTAACGGAGTCGGCTCCTCCACCTGCTGCATCTTCCGAGGCTGTTTCGGTGAATGTTACGCCAAACGCTGCTCCGATTCCCGAAACTATCGTTTCAGCAGCTGCGGTGACAGAGGTCGTACCGCCTTCAGCGTTCAAAGCTCCGACGCCTAATGTAAACATCGACTTTTGCAAAAATCATACGGACATCCCGACCGTGTACGTCTGTGACGGATGCGGAGGAAGTTTCTGCAAAGCTTGTCCGTCATCGTACGGCGGATCGGTAAAAATATGTCCCGATTGTGGCCAGTTGTGCAAACCGGTCGAGCAAATGCAGTCTGCCGTTGGACGCGCCGCAAAGGATGCGGGTATATCCGGCCTTGATCAAAACTTTGGCTTTGTCGATCTGGGCAATGCTATAAAGCATCCGTTCAAATACAGAACAAGTCTTGTGGTTGGCGGCATCATGTTTACGCTGTTCTCGATTGGACAGTCGGCGGGTGCGATCGGTGGAATAATTATGGCGGCAGCGGCGCTTATATGTGCGATGCTGGCAAATATGCTCACATTCGGTATTTTGGCGAACACCGTCGAAAACTTTTCGCAAGGCCGCTTGTCCGAAGATTTCATGCCCTCATTTGACGATTTTTCGCTCTGGGGCGACATGGTCCATCCGTTCTTCCTGAGTATTGCTGCGTATCTTGTATCATTTGGCCCGTTTCTTATCACGATGATCCTTGCGGTATATATGGTGATGAGTTCCGTAGCAACGCATGTACAGACGATACAGTCCGATCTGGAAAAGATACCCGGGACAGAGTTCTATTCAAATAACCGTGCGGTAGAACAGTCAGAGGAGATAAAGAAAATACTCGCACAGGCAAAGGAAAGGAACGCACGCGAACAGACCATGCAGGCCGAAGGGGTAACTCCGCCAGCAAACGCTCCGGTGCTTGACGCAGAAACGCAGGCTCAGAATGAGCTTTGGGCAGAGGTCCAGCAGATGCGGCAAAAGCAGCTTGAGGAGGCATTAGGTTCATCCGAACAAGCCCAACAGCAGATGACGCAAGCGATGTTCGCAGGCATTCTGAAGCTCGCAGCTCCATTCGTCGTAATATCGGGAATTTTCTTTTTATGGGGTGTTCTGTTCTTTCCGGCGGCATGTTTGGTCGCAGGATACACGCGCTCGTTCTTTGCCACGCTTAATCCCCTTGTCGGTTTGGACACCATCAGGCGGTTAGGATTCGATTACATAAAGATACTTTTCATGGGATTCCTGCTGCTGGTCCTGTTAATGGCCGTGATGATGGTTCTGTCCATAATTTTCATGCCTTTCAATATGCCGCGAGTCGGTAATATTCCCGCAACGTTGGTGGGATCATTCATTTGGTTCTATGTCAGCATAGTTTTTTCATGTCTGCTTGGTTATGCCTTGTTCAAGGCAAGGGACAGACTGAAATTGCCTCGTTAATCTATTTGGGGCATGGCTGTATGTTTATCGCGCGTTGTTTGACGCGCGATATTTTTTTATACTCAATAGTTTCGGAACGATTGGTTTTTTCATACCTATATGGCTTTATTTTGGCGTCGCAACAAAGAAGATAAATTTTCGACCTCAGTTCTTGGGCTTGATAAGTCTATGGAGGAGCTGAAAGCTCAGGAAGCAGCGGTCGAGCGGGAGATCGGGGTTCGTTTTTCAAATGCGATCTCAAAGACACGCGATTCGATAAATAATCGGCTGGACACAATATTTGAAGGCCGCAAGAAGCTAGATGAGGCATTGCTCGACGAACTCGAAGAAATGCTTATATCTACTGACATCGGCGTTCAGACGACGATGCAGGTGCTTGACGCGGTACGAAAAGGTGTTTCACGGCAGGAGATCAACGACATCGATGCTCTGAAGGCAGTGATGAAGCAGGAATTGTTGGATATTCTGCAAAATTCCGGCAAAAAGGGCGTTGCTGACGAAACATCGGTCGATTCCGCGATAAAACCTTATGTTCTGATGGTTGTTGGCGTAAACGGTGTCGGCAAAACGACAACCATCGGCAAGCTTTCCCAAAGGATCAAGAACGAAGGCAACGATGTGCTTATCTGTGCGGCAGATACATTTCGTGCGGCGGCGTCAGATCAGCTTGAGATATGGGCCGGACGTGCTGGTGTGCCGATAGTTCAGCAAAAACAGGGAACCGATCCGGCGGCAGTGCTTTTTGACGCTTTGCAGTCGGCAAAGGCGAGAAACTCTGATGTGCTGATCGTTGACACAGCCGGACGTTTGCATAATAAAGCAAACCTGATGGCGGAGCTTGAAAAGATGAAACGCATCGCGGGCCGCGAGGTAGAAGGAGCGCCGCACGAAACTTTGCTTGTGATAGACGCCGTTACGGGGCAAAATGGGCTTGAGCAGGCACGCCAGTTCACAAAGGTCGCCGACGTTACCGGCATCGTCCTGACAAAGCTCGACGGAACCGCAAAAGGCGGCATCGCCGTAGCCATCGCCAAGGAGCTGAAACTCCCCATCCGCTACGTCGGCATCGGCGAGCAGGTGGATGACCTGATGGTATTCGACCCTGAGAATTATGTGAACGGATTGTTTAATTAGATCAGCCGATTTGATTCTTCGCGTTTAGAAGTTTCACCGGAGTAGGATCAAACGATGAAGAGATTGACGCTACCGCTTTTATGCATATTTACGATCCTGCTTTTTGCAACGGATGTTTTTGCCTGCAGTTGCTCAATTATCGAGCAAGTAGGGAAGTCGGACAAAGAGCTTGTTGAAGAAGCGAAAAACTCGGCAGATGCTGTTTTCGCCGGTGAAATCGTTGAGATTCGATTCTCCGAGTCAGAAATGTCTGTTAGTGACGAGAAAATTGCGCTGACTAGATATGCCAAGTTCCGTATCGAGCGATCTTGGAAGGGGCTGGAAGATAAGGAGTTCGTCGAGATATCTACCGGAAATATTTGCTGTATCTGCGGAGTATCCTTCGAAAAAGGACAGCGTTATATTGTCTATGCCGCTAAACAGAAAGACGGAACATTCTCCACAGATACATGTACCAGGACGCGTATGTATCATGAGGTTATTGCCGATGAAAAGTATCTCGGGATCCCCGAAAAGCGAAAACGACCGACAAAACATTGAGAGATCAGCAACCAAATAAAGAGTCATTACTAGTGCGTCAAGCACTCAGATTGGCGGCAAAAGGGATCGGGCAAGTTTCGCCAAATCCGCTTGTCGGCTGCGTTATCGTGTCGGCGGACGGCGAGGTTGTCGGTGAGGGGACTTACATAAAGGACAACATCACGCATGCCGAGGCGATAGCACTTGAGCAGGCCGGAGAGAAAGCAAGGGGCGGGACGGCCTACGTTTCGCTTGAGCCGCACGACCATCACGGCAAGACGCCGCCGTGTACCGAAGCACTGATAAATGCGGGCATCAAACGCGTTGTGGTGCCGATAGAAGACCCGAATCCGCTTGTCTCCGGCAAAGGGTTCGAACATTTGCGGAATGCAGGTGTCGAGGTCGTTACCGGCATCCTGGCTGACGAAGCGTCTCGCCTGAACGAAAAATTCATCTGTTGGCACAAGAAGGCACGTCCTTTCATTCATCTGAAACTGGCGATGTCCCTAGACGGAAGGATCTCATTATCCGGAAGCGTTTCTACTGCTTTATCCGGTGATGAAGCGAGAAAACGGGTTCAGGAACTTCGCCATGAACACGACGCGATAATGGTCGGTTCGACGACGGCTCTGGTTGACGATCCCGCGTTGACCGACCGCAGCGGTAAAACACGCCGCCGTCCGCTGGTTCGGGTGATATTGGACAACAATCTGCGGTTGCCGCTGACTGGCAAATTGGTGAAGACCGCCAAGGAAACACCTACGCTGGTGATGACGAATTGTCTGGATATGCTCAAGATCAGGCCTTTGCAGGATGCTGGTGTCGAGGTCGTTCCGGTTTCGGAAGGGGCACGAAACCTGACCGGTGTGCTGGAAGAACTAAAAAAACGTGATATCCAGAGCGTTCTGGTCGAAGGAGGAACTGCTGTTGCCGGGGCGTTCGTTGATGCACGGCTTGTGGACAAAGTAACGTTTATCATGGCCCCGATCGTAATAGGTGGTCAGGCCCCGGCGGCTATCGGCGGAAAAGGCGTTGAAAGCCTGCAAGAGGCTCTTAAACTTCGTGATGTGACGGTCACTAATCACGGCGCGGACATCGAAGTCACAGGCTATCCTCAATGAAACTTTTAACAGGGTTCTTTAAGAAAAGGCGATAGGCAGGTTGAGCATCAAAGTCTGCGGAGCAGACGATATATCGGTAGCTACAGGTGGAGCTGAGCGGAACCTGTAGTCAGGTCGAACCAACTCAGCTAAGCCTGTGAAACAGGCGGAATAAAAAGAATAAAAGCCAATATGCCGCGTGTTTCACACGCTTTACAAATGTTTCCCGTTTTCTACAGGTTCCGCTTCGCTTCACCTGTAGCTATTTCTATTGCCGTCTGCTCCGCAGACTCTTTGATCTAGGATCCGACATTGAACGGTTTTTCAAAGCCCACCAATGTTCGGACTAAGAGAGTATAATAGTCCAGAACATCCGTGAAAAAACCGTTTGCAAAGAGATCGCTGGGTCAAAATTTCCTGTCTGATCTAAACTATGTAAATAAGATCATATCTGCTCTTGATCCAAGACAAAGTGACACGATAGTGGAGATCGGGCCGGGACGCGGAGCGTTGACCGAGAAATTGTCAGCATCAGGTGCTGAGGTCATTGCCATCGAAATCGACCGCGACCTTGTGCCGCTTTTGCGGGAGAAATTCCAAGAAAATACACACATACACGTTATCGAAGCCGACGTGCTCGACGTGAATTTCGAGTCACTTCTGGCAGAAATACCTAATCTCGCATCTAGCGATCCTCTTTGTGTAAAGCTTGTTGCTAATCTGCCCTACTATATATCCACCGCGATACTTCAGAAACTCGCAGGACAGAGGCACCTTTTTTCGGAATTAGTTCTTATGTTTCAACGTGAGGTCGTTGAGCGAATTACGGCAGAGCCGGGTTCAACCGAGCGTGGTTTTCTCACGGTTTTGGTAGAAGCTGCCTTTGAAACTAAAAAGATAACTGACGTTCCGCCAACTGCATTTCGTCCACAGCCAAAGATATGGAGTTCGGTCGTTCGTTTGCGGCCAAAGCCAGCGTCGGGCGTTGATGAAGAGTCATTTACTCGATTGGTCAGCACCGGTTTTAACCAAAAACGAAAGACGATCCTGAACAACCTTAAACCGCTTTACCCGAATGCAGGAGAGATGCTCGAAGCGGCAGGCATTGACCCACGCCGACGGGCGGAAACGCTGGCGCTGGAAGAATGGATCACGCTCAGCCGCCAGACGGGAGACAGGGAAGTATAGGACCAAAAGAACCTATGTGACATATATGTTCCATAAGTCGCATCGACTTTATCTGTGCTATTATAATTAACCAAGTAAAGTGTTGAATAAAATAGAGATAATACCGCTCGGCGGCATCGGCGAATTTGGGATGAACTGCATGGGCATCCGTTATGACGATGAGATGATCATCGTTGATGCCGGCATGGGTTTTCCGGAGGAAACGCCATTTGGCGTTGATATCTCCATTCCAAATTTTGATTTTCTCGAAGAGTATCGCGAAGATCTGACCGCAATAATTCTTACGCACGGTCACGAAGATCACATCGGTGCGCTCGCGTATATCCTCAAGAAATACAATTTGCCTGTTTACGGGTCGCGGTTCACGCTTGCTCTGGCGGAAAAGCGTCTTGATGAATTCAATATGCTTGACGACGTTCTTTTACATCGCGTTCGGGCAAATGATGTCCTTCAGATAGGTTCATTCAGCATCGAGTTCATTCACGCATCACACTCGCTGATCGAGTGTTTTTCACTGGCTATTAAAACTCCTGTCGGGACGATAATCCACACAGGCGATTACAAGATCGATGAGTCTCCCGTAATAGGAGCTCCTTACGATCTGCAAACCCTCAAAAGATACGGCGACGAAGGTGTTCTGGCGTTGTTAGGCGATTCTACCAACGCAACGGTGCCGGGGCGAACGCCTTCGGAGCAGGATGTGATACCTGCTTTTAGGGAAATATTCGAGGAGGTCGAAGGCAGGATATTTGTTTCGACATTCTCATCATCTCTGCACAGGCTTCAGGTCATTTTTGACATTGCTCATGAATACGGCAGAAAGGTCTGTGTGCTTGGGCGTTCGATGCTGAGAAATGTAGAGACCGCCGAAGAACAAGGTCTGTTAAAGATCGGATATGACACAAAGATCGACCTCAGCGATGCCCGGGCATGTGATGATGACGAGATCTGCTATTTGGTGACAGGTTCACAGGGCGAATCGCGAGCGGCCCTATGGAACATGGCAACTTCGACCTATAAAGGCATCGAAATAGGCAAAGGTGACACTGTTGTTCTGTCCGCGAGGATAATTCCCGGCAACGAGCGGGCTATAAGTCGGTTGATAGGCAATCTGTATAAACGCGGCGCTAATATTATTGAAGAAAAGCGTCGGCTGGTTCACGTGTCGGGCCATGCATCGCAGGAAGACATAAGATTAATGGTCGAAACGGCAAAGCCGCGTTATCTGGTTCCAATTCACGGAGAATACCGGATGCTCTTTCGGCACAAGGAATACGTCAAGAATCATGTTGCAGGCTATGACGACAACAACATTATTTTGATCGAGAACGGTGACTTGCTGGAACTGGATGAATACGGAGCAAGAGTTGTAGAAAAACACGAGCTGCACAAGGCTTTCATCGACGAGGAATCTTTAGACGAGGTCGAATACGATGTTGTCCGCGAACGCAAGAAACTCGCTTACGGCGGCGTAGTTTCATTGGTCGTAACGGTCAACAGGGCGACGCATCAGCTCGTTGGCCAGCCGCAGATAACTTTTAATGGTGTTGCAGGGTTGTCACCGCTTGACGGATTTCCGGCTGACGCAAGACAGGCGGTTGCCGAGGCCGTCGCAGAGATGCGAACGGATCAGATAGCCGATACCAGCGTCTTTCGCGAAAACCTCAGACTGCACCTTAAAAGGTTTGTACAGAAACACATCGGGACAAAACCGGTCATTGTCACAACAGTTGTTGAGGTGTAGATCAGCTGGCATGACTGGCGGATTTCCCTACGGTTCGCGGCTGTGCTATTAAATTAGCTATGAAGAGTTGCCCCGTTTGTCATGCGGTTTATGACGACAGTATGAACTACTGTCTTGATCATGGAACCACTCTTATCAGCATTTCTGCTGAGCACTTAAAAGCATTAAGCAATAACGTAACTGCAGAG
>JAHBSH010000024.1 GCA_019639215.1 Acidobacteriota bacterium | reverse complement strand
CGAAAAAATTTCATTTCAGCCTAAGGCTGGTGTTGCTTTTAGACGCAGCAGGTGTTGCGTGAACGCAACAGTGTTTCATGTTGACACATCTTTTAATGCGAAAAAGCGCTTTTTACTTCAAAAAAGAGGTCTTTTTTTACACAAGATCGCTTTATACGAAAACTGCGTGAAAAAAGGCTTCCCGGATTAACGAGAAGCCTTTTTGAGATGGTGAATTTTTTGGTTTAGATGCCGACGCCGACGAGACGCGGGTTGGCTTTTTTCTTGAGCAGTTTGCGGAGCTTTAGCCTCGCTTTGTGCAATTGTGATTTTGATGTGCCGACAGAACAGCCGAGTATTCTGGCTACCTCTTCGTGCTCAAAACCTTCAACGTCGTGCAGCAAAAAGACGTTCTTGTAACCGTCCGGCAGCTGCTCGATCGCGCTTTCCAGAGCGATCTTGTCAACGATCCGCATACGCTCCGGATCAGACGTTCCGGTGACGATCTGGTCGGGAGTTTCGCCCTCTTCTGTCGTCTTTTCGTACTTGACGTTGCGTTTGCGAAAGTGCATCAGCACCTGATTGACCGTCATCCGGTGAAGCCACGTCGTGAATGCCGAATCACCGCGAAAACTGCCGATCTTTCTGTATAGCTGGATGAAAACATCCTGCGTCAGGTCTTCGGCCTCATAGGCGTTCTGAAGCATCCGCAGACAGATCGAATAAACCCGACGATGATGCCTCTGATAGATCTCTTCAAAAGCGACCATATCGCCCTTGGCCGCAAGTTGGGTAAGGTCAAGGTCGGTCGCGGCTGCGATATCAACACTCTTTATCTTTGATGCTTTGGCCGATGCCTCACCGCCAATAGCTTCGCTTTGAAATACAGGATAGTTTAAGGTTTCTGTTGTCATTTTACTTTACCCCCCGCTAAATGCGGTATCAACTAGCGTGCCAAACGAAGCTGAACTCTACTCTACACGTCATTTTACAGCAAATGTTGCATTATTTAGGCATACTTTTGTAATTTTTACACATCGAAACTTTCGCTCCGAGTTAGCAAATGGTGAGGTTGAGCCATTTAATATACTATTTGGTATATGTATTAAATGAGTGCGCATTGCCTAATAGTGCCTACAAAATGGTATTATTTTACGGGACTCGCCTCTCTGGAAAGACAGTGCTCGTGCCAATGAAATGATGAAAGTTCTGTCTGTTTTTTTTATCTGCCTTTTGTGGATGATGCCGATGGCGGCAAACCCTGTATCTGCGCAGGCGATCATCGATGGAGAACCGATCAAAAGCCAGGAGATCTCCGAAGCTGACGGACTTCCGGTAATTCTGCATCACCTGCCCGAATTTGAGACTGTTCGCAATTCAGCAATTTTCATTAGATCACAAGACGGACTCCGTTCCGCCGTAGGAGACAGGACATTACTTGCCAATGTCAGTTTCGAGGCCGGAACTGAAGCCGCAACTGCGCGGTATGACGCGGGACAACTGTTGATAATCGAATATATGACGCCCCAAGCCGCATCAGAGGCAGACGGGCAGTTTCTCAACCTGATAACTGCCGATCCTGCGGCAGCTACAGTTTATAAAAGAATCGGCAATTATTCGGTATTCGTTTTTGACGGAACAGACGCGAACGCTGCAATGGCACTCGCGGACAGCGTGAAATATCAAAAATCTGTTCAATGGCTGGGTGAAGATCCGTTTTTGATCCAAAGGTTTGAAAGATATTTTGCGATAACCGCTGGAGATGTTGTCGTCTCGACCATTATTTGGGTATCCATGGTTTTCGGGCTGGCAATCTCGCTCGGCATACTTTGTGGGTTTTTATATTTCCGTTTTCGTGAAAAGCAACGCAGGCGGTTCACGGCCTTTTCTGACGCTGGCGGTCTGACACGTCTAAACCTGGACGATCTTTCGGAGCCGATCTCGCCAAAACCGGCCTCATAGGCTGAAACAATTACGGAAGCGCTCTGACAAGATGTTCTATGTCCGCCTCATTATTGTAAAAATGTGGTGAAATACGCAGCCTGTCGCCTCTCGGAGAAACGATGATGTTCTCCTTTTCCAGCTGCTCCGATATCTCAGTGCAGTGCATTCCTCCCCGATGTTTTATACATACAATGGCCGATCTTTCCTCAGGCCTGCGTGAACTGATAATGTTGTAATCCTTGCCGGCAAGAAGTTCGCATAAAAGGTCCGACAGGCCTAGCAGATGATTGTCAATATTATCAGGTCCCGCTTCGATAAGAAGTTTCAGGCTCTGTTCCATACCGTAAAAAAGGGAAGCGGGACCGGTCCCACTCTCCCAAGCAAGAGCATTTGGTTTCAACGATTGTTCGCGATCCTCAAAATCCCATGGTGTTTTCACGCTTATCCAGCCGACGAGTGTTGGCTCAATTCGTTGCCTGGCTCGGTCAGAGATGTACAAGAACCCACAACCTTCCGGTGAACATAGCCATTTATGGCTTGCTCCAGCGGCTACATCGACATACAGAGCAGGAAGGTCAAACGCCATTGCACCGAGACCTTGTATGACATCTACAACAAACAACGCATCAACAGCTCTTGCCGCCTTTCCGATACGCTCTAGATCTGCTCTAAATCCTGACGCAAACTGTACTGCACTTATTGTAACGACCCTAGTATTAGCGTCGATCAGACCGATAAACTCGTCGTGGTCTATTCTTCCGTCACGCTCGGAACACATACGAAGCTCTACACCGAACTTGTCCCTTATTTGCCGCCACGCATAGAAATTTGCGGGGAATTCGTGTTCAAAGCTGACAATGTTGTCACCCTTTTTCCAGTTTATTCCCAAAGCAACTGAAGCCATGCCGTCTGAAGTATTTCTTGTGAAAGCGATCTGTTCAGGACGGACACACATCATGCCAGATAACATCTCGCGGGTTCTGTTCTTTGTTGCTATCCAAGCTGGAAAGTTAACCGAACCTACGCTTGCCACATCTTTTAATTGAGAATGAACGGCTTCGACCGCTGGTATCGGCAAAGGAGATACCGCCGCACTATTGAGGTAGGTAAGATCATTTGTCGCAGAAAATAAACTGCGAATATCAGGATTCATATTCAGATAATATCCCAGATCACGAGCAAACGGCGAACGGATACTGTTGCCTTTATCAATTGAATTTATACGGAAATGTTTTGACAAAAGAGTATTGTATGGCTAATTTAAGTTTGGTGGTGTTTATTAGCCGCTTTGTTTCATTTACTGTACCCGCCTCGTGATTTATGCTACGTCGAAATAAAGATCGTTATGGTTTTGGCGATATGTCGCCCGATGATGATCGGGACATAGAGATCGTCCATTTCCGCCGCGAATCGATGAACGGATTTTGGACTGAAGGACTGAAACTCGCCAGAGATGTCTTTCTTATTCTGGTAGTCTTTATCCTGCTTGGGGTATTTGCCGTTCAGCCTGTTGTGGTTGAGGGTTCATCAATGCAGCCTTACCTGAATAACGGAGAGAGGCTGTTGGTTAACAAGCTTGTTTATTACAACATCAAGAGTGTTCGTTGGGGACACCTGGAACGCGGTGACATAGTTGTTTTCTGGTATCCAAGAGAACCGGACAAGAGCTACGTTAAACGCATTATCGGTTTGCCAGGCGAACGCGTCGAGGTCAGGAACGGAAAGGTCTATATTAATGGTACCGAACTGAAAGAAGACTATCTGGATAAAGAACATAATCAGGATCTGCCAAATCATCCTGCGCAGAGGGTTGACGCTCATCACTATTTTGTAATGGGTGACAACCGTGACAATTCTTCCGATTCCAGAAAATGGGGTTTTGTGCCGGAAAAGTATATCTACGGAAAAGCCTTTTTCCGTTACTGGCAGCCATCAAAGGTAGGTTTTTTAGAACACGGCGAGTATGACGTTATTGAAACGCCATCAGACAATGATGATCGCGCCGTCACCGAAAATAATTGATCCATTTCAAAATCATTCCTCCTGATTCCGTGACTTTGACCGCAATAAGGTAAAATATCTTCAATGAACGAACGGAAACCAGCTATTTTGGTTCTGGAGGATGGACGCTCCTTTTCAGGGCTTTCTTTTGGCGCGGAAGGTGAGACCTTTGGTGAGATGGTCTTCAACACCTCAATGGCCGGATATCAGGAGCTACTTACTGATCCTAGCTATGCCGGACAGATAGTCTGTATGACGTACCCCCTGATCGGCAATTATGGCATCAACGAGGAAGATATGGAATCTCGAAAACCCTGGGTTGCGGGATTTGTCGTTCGCGAATCTTCACGTCTTTATTCCAACTGGCGGGCAACAGGTTCATTGAATGATTATTTGCGAAAAAACGAAATAGTCGGGATTGAGGGCATTGATACAAGAGCACTTGTCCGGCACATTCGTGATAAAGGCGCTATGCGCTCGGCTGTTTCTACCGTTGACCTTAACGCAGCAAGCCTGACTGAAAAGATATTGGCATCACCGGAAATGGCGGATCGTGAACTCGCCAGCACGGTTACGACAAATGATCGCTATGAACATCCGGCTGATGGTGATGCGAAGTTTCACGTCGTCGCCTATGATTTTGGTGTAAAAACGAACAGCCTGCGTACCTTTGCCAAATATGGATGCAGGATAACGGTGGTTCCGTCCGACACTTTGGCAGCAGAGGTTCTTGCTCTCCAACCTGACGGCATATTTCTCTCAAACGGCCCCGGCGACCCTTCGTCTATGAAACAGGTCATAAGCGAGGTAAGGCATATGGCCGAAAGCGGCGTGCCGATGTTTGGCATTTGCCTGGGACATCAGCTTTTGGGTTCCGCTCTTGGCGGAGATACATTCAAGATGAAATTCGGCCACCGCGGCGGTAACCAGCCGATAATGGATCTGACAACACGAAAGGTCGAGATCGCCTCGCATAATCACGGTTTTGCCGTGAAACGCGATTCTCTTCCAGCTGACGTTGAGGTAACCCACGTAAATCTAAATGACGATACCGTAGCAGGACTTCGCCACAAAACGCTTCCCATTTTCTCTGTCCAATACCACCCGGAATCTGCTCCTGGGCCGCACGACAGTGAGTATCTTTTCAAGAGATTCATTGAGCTGATGACAAAATAGATACTGGATACTTATGTCAGAAGATCCTATTGCTCTTGAAGCATATGAACAACTCGCCGAGGCGTATGCAAAACGGATCGATACAAAACCGCACAATGCCTATTACGAACGGCCAGCTACCTTATCGCTATTACCCGATGTAAAAGATCTGCATACACTAGATGCCGGCTGTGGTCCCGGCGTATATTCTGAATGGCTTATCAACCAAGGTGCCAAAGTTGTTTCAATAGATGCCAGTCCTAAAATGGTCGCACTGGCAAAACAAAGATTGGGGAATGATCATGACATCAGACTTGCTGACTTGGGACGGCCTCTTGAGTTTACCGATGAATTCTTCGATCTTATCCTTTCGCCATTGGTAATGGATTACGTAAAGGATTGGCACGCTTCCTTTGCCGAATTTTACCGTGTATTAAAGCCCGGAGGGTTTTTCATATTCTCCGTCGGTCATCCATTTTCCGATTATCTTTATTTTCGTTCAGAAGACTATTTTCAAACCGAAAAGGTTGGAAGTGAATGGAGCGGTTTTGATCCGGTCAAAGTCTATGTTCCGACCTTTCGCCGCTCGTTAGGGTCTTTGTTTGAACCTCTAACAGCAAGCAACTTCGTTATTGAGAAAGTGATCGAACCAAAGCCAACTGAAGAATTCAAAAAAGCCGACCCGAGACATTACGAAGAATTATCCCGCATGCCTGCTTTCATTTGTATTAGGGCAAGAAAATAGGCGGTGATCAATTAACATCACCGCCATTAGGTAAATTATAGATTGTTCTATCCGCCGATGCCGTATATATACGGTGCGATTATCAGCGACACAATAGACATCAGTTTGATGAGAATGTTCATCGAGGGGCCGGATGTATCCTTGAAAGGATCGCCGACCGTGTCGCCTGTAACAGACGCTTTGTGCGGCTCAGAACCTTTGTAATAGACCTCGCCGTTTATCGTGACACCCTTTTCGAAGGATTTCTTGGCGTTGTCCCATGCACCACCAGCATTGTTTTGAAAGATACCCATCAGAACGCCTGAAACAGTTACGCCCGCCAGTAAGCCGCCGAGAACTTCAGGACCAAAAGTGAAACCGACGACGACCGGTGTTATCAGAGCGATGGCACCCGGCAGCAGCATTTCACGAATAGAGGCCTGCGTTGAGATCTCAACGCATTTCTCATATTCTGGCTTGGCCTTATATTCCATGATGCCCGGAATCTCGCGGAACTGCCGCCTTACTTCCTGCACCATATCCATCGCTGCTTTACCAACAGCCTGGATGCAAAGAGCCGAGAAAATGAAAGGTATCATGCCGCCGATGAACAGTCCGCCGAGAACATTTGCCTTGTAAATATCAATGCGGTCAATACCCGCGATTCCTACAAATGCCGCGAACAGCGCCAACGCGGTCAGAGCCGCAGACGCGATTGCAAAACCTTTTCCGGTCGCGGCGGTTGTGTTTCCAACGGCGTCAAGATTGTCCGTGCGTTCACGAACTTCTGACGGCAGCTGGCTCATCTCTGCAATGCCGCCTGCGTTATCGGCGATCGGGCCAAACGCGTCTATCGCAAGCTGCATAGCCGTTGTCGCCATCATCCCGGCGGCAGCTATCGCTACACCGTAAAGACCGGCGAACTTATACGAAAGCACGATACCTGCTGCCAGCGTGATGATCGGAATGACGGTTGATTTCATACCGACAGACAGGCCGCCGATGATGTTTGTTGCATGACCGGTAGATGATTGCTGAACTATTGAGTTGACCGGCTTTTTGCCCATTGCGGTGTAGTATTCGGTAGCGACGCTCATTATCGCTCCGACCACGGTTCCAACCACTATGGAAAAGAACACGCCATTGCGGTCAAATTCCATCGAGCGAAGAGTAAGCTGTCCCTCCGGCAAAAGCCAGATAACGGCAAAATATGACGCAATGACCGTAAGGATCATTGATGCCCAGTTGCCTATGTTGAGCGCTGTCTGCACATTTGCATTGTCATCGCTGATCCGCACCAGCTGCATTCCAACGATCGAGAAAACAAGACCGATTCCGCTGATGACCATAGGCAGCAATATCGGCGACATTCCACCAAAAGCATCACGCACAATGATCTCCTGGCCAAGCACCATGGTCGCCAAAATAGTGGCAACATATGACCCGAAAAGGTCAGCTCCCATACCGGCCACATCACCGACGTTATCGCCGACGTTATCAGCAATGGTCGCCGGGTTGCGAACGTCGTCTTCGGGAATTCCGGCTTCTACCTTGCCGACAAGGTCAGCTCCAACATCCGCGGCTTTTGTATAAATACCGCCACCGACGCGTGAAAATAGAGCGATAGATTCGGCTCCTAGCGAAAACCCTGTAAGAACTTCGATAGCTGTCTTGATCTGGTTAGCTCCTAGATCGGCAAACATTGCCAAAAACACAATGAACAATCCGCCAAGCCCAAAAACCGCAAGACCGGCAACGCCTAGTCCCATCACCGCTCCGCCCGTGAATGAAACCTTAAGAGCTTGCTTCAGGCTTGTGCGAGCCGCTTGTGTCGTACGAACATTCGCCTTGGTTGCGACCTTCATGCCGATGTAACCGGCAACGGCTGAGAAAACAGCTCCGATAATGAATGCAACGCTTATTATCCAGTGTGAATGGATCTCTCGACCGCCTACCTCATGGATGGTTCCTGAATATGCTAACAAGGCCGCCGTAATGACCGCGAAGATCGTCAATACCTTCCATTCGGCCTTGAGAAACGCCATTGCCCCGTCAGCGATATAGCCGGCAAGCTCTTGCATATTTGCATCACCTGCTTCCTGCTTGCTTACCCAAGCCGATTTCACGGCCATAACAAGCAAACCCAAAAGCCCTAAAGCAGGCACTAAATAAATTACGTAAGAATTCATATTATTTTCATCCGTCTGCTTTCCCTGATAAAAGAAAACATACTGAAAAGATAGATTTTATTGTGAATAAATCCGGTCCAGTCCTATTTAAGGCCAAACGGACATCAAAATCATTAATTATCGAATACTTATACCCATTTAACAAACAGGGGCGTTAAAAAAACACCTGTTTAGGTTAAAAACACTGAAACTTTGAAATTTTTAGTAGATAAAAGCCTCTGATCAAGCATTTAATGTTTCTTGCGGGCAGCTTATGATAAAACGTATCTATGAAGACTCTGCAGGTAAGGTCATCGCTTCGAGAAGAGATGTTGGACATAACCGACGAAGTAATACAAATCCTTCCCGGCGGTAATGGCGTTTGTGTGCTTTTCACCCAGCATACGACCTGCGGGTTGACGATAAATGAGAATGCCGACCCGGACGTGAAAAGCGATATGCTTGGTTTTCTTCATCGTCTGATCCCGCAATACGAATCGAATTTCAAACACTTCGAAAACAACTCGGACGCGCATATAAAATCATCGCTTGTCGGGTCGAGCGTTACCGTTCCTTTTGAGAATGGCAAGCTGTGTTTAGGCCGTTGGCAGGGAATATATCTGTGCGAGTTCGACGGGCCGCGAGAAAGACGGATATTGATATCTTTGATCATCACATAGTTGAGAGGTGTTTTATGACAGAGGCCGGATACTCGGGAACGCCGCTGGCAAAGAAGCTTGGCATCAAGCAAAGAATGAAAGTTGTTATCGTTGACGCTCCTAACAATTATTCAGAACTCATCGCTCCGATCCCAGAGAATGTCGAACTTATAGAAACCGACGCCGTAACACTGAAACGCACCGCACAAAATAGAGCCCCTGATTTCGCCGGTATTCGGGAAGCAGACATCCTGCACATATTTACAAATTCTCGTGACGATCTTGCTCATAGTTTGACCTATTTCCGTAACGTTATTAAACAGGATGCAGTGATCTGGGTCTCATGGTATAAAAAGGCCGCAAAGCTCCCAACTGAGATATCGGAAGACGCAGTTCGTGAGATAGCTATATCTCTTGGGTTGGTCGATGTAAAGGTTTGCGCGGTTGATGAAAAATGGTCAGGCTTAAAGCTCGTGATCCGCAAGGAAAATAGAATTAGCTGACAATTTAGAGATTTTTGAAGTATATTAACGCTATGCCTGTGATCGATAAGAGGGTTGACGAATACATCGAGCGAGCTGCCGAATTTGCTCAGCCAATCTTGGCTCATTTTCGAGATCTTGTGCATACCGCGTGTCCGGAGGTAAAAGAATCTATCAAATGGGGAGCTCCTCATTTTGATTACAAAGGCAATATATGCGGCATGGCTGCTTTTAAGGCTCATTGTGCCTTCGGTTTTTGGAAACACAAACTGCTTGACCAAAAGAATCTGAATCGGGACGCAATGGGAAGTTTTGGCCGTATCACCTCACTAAAAGATCTGCCGGAAGACAAAACAATTCTGAGCCTGATACATCAGGCAATGGAACTAAACGAAAAAGGAGTCAAACTCCCTAAAAAGAAACCGGCTGAGAGAAAAGAATTGGTCGTTCCTGATGAACTGGCAAAAGAGCTCAAAAAGAATAGAAGATCACAGGCCGCGTGGGATAATTTCTCTTACAGCCATCGAAAAGAATATATTGAATGGATAAACGAAGCTAAAACGGCACCAACGCGTGAGCGCCGAATTGCGACAACTATCGAATGGGTATCTGAAGGAAAGGGACGAAACTGGAAATACGAAAAGTGTTAAGAGTAATTATGGCGTAGAATTTTTATTACACTTTCATCATCCCACATTTATACTATACGAATATGGCAGAACCAATTTTAGCAGCAAAACGAGACGACAAAGAGTTTAACCTGTTGATGCAGATGGCAAATCGCCATGGCGTCATTACCGGAGCGACAGGAACAGGTAAAACTGTAACTCTACAGCGCCTGGCCGAAGGCTTTAGCCAGCGCGGTGTTCCTGTTTTCATGGCGGATATCAAGGGAGACCTTACCGGTATTAGTCAGCCCGGGTCTCTGACTGGAAAAGTAGGTGAACGCCTGACTCAGCTTGGACTTGCGGAAAGCACTGTATTTGAAGGCTCACCTGTTACGCTCTGGGACGTTTTCGGTAAACAAGGACATCCGTTAAGATCGACAACTTCTGAGATGGGGCCTTTGCTACTTTCACGAATTTTACAACTAAATGACACGCAAGAGGGTGTCCTGGCATTGACCTTTAAGATAGCTGACGACAACGGCATGCTTCTTCTCGATCTGAAAGATCTTCAATCAATGCTAAAGTTCGTCGCTGAAAATGCAAAGGAATTCACGACAGAGTACGGAAATGTATCATCCGCATCGGTTGGCGCGATACAAAGGGGGCTTTTGCAGCTCGAACAGCAGGGAGCGGAAAGCTTCTTTGCGGAGCCTGCCGTCGCCCTTGATGATTTTATGCAGACGCTTCAAGGTAAAGGTGTGCTGAATTTACTGGCGGCTGATGACCTGATAAATTCGCCTAAACTATATTCAACATTTCTTCTTTGGTTGTTGTCAGAACTATTTGAAAATCTCCCGGAAGCAGGTGACCTCGACAAGCCGAAACTGGTTTTCTTTTTTGATGAGGCTCATTTGCTTTTTGACGACGCTCCAAAGGCATTGGTCGATAAGATCGAACAGGTCGTCAGACTGATACGTTCAAAAGGCGTAGGTGTATATTTTGTAACACAAAGTCCTGCCGATATTCCTGACAAAGTGTTGGCTCAGCTTGGCAATCGCATACAACACGCTCTTCGGGCCTACACGCCGAAAGAGCAGGAAGCGGTAAAGGTTGCGGCAAAGAGTTTTCGTGAAAATCCGGAGCTCGACACCGTCAAAACAATTACCGAACTCGGCGTCGGCGAAGTGCTCATCTCGTGCCTAGACGAAAAAGGTGTCCCGACGATAGTCGATCGTGCTTTTGTCGTGCCGCCGGTCAGTCAGATCGGTCCTGTTACGCCTGAACAGCGTCAGGCATTGATAGCAAATTCACTGATAGGCTCACAGTATGATCAGGTCGTAGATCGAGAATCGGCCTACGAAATGCTTTCCGTGAAAAATGAAGAAAAGGCCGCAGCAGCCGCAGCTGAAGAAGCGGCGAAAGCCGAAGCTAAAGCTCAGAAAGAAGCAGAGAAAGCTGCTCGTGCCGAAGCCCGCCAACCCGATACGATCGTCGAATCAGTAATAAAAAGTGCAACTCGTTCGGCATCTACATCCATTGGCCGCCAGATAGGCAATACTATCGTTCGCGGCATCCTTGGCGGCATTTTCGGCGGTTCTTCGTCAAAGAAAAAGAGTGGTTGGTTTTAGCTGAGAGAAGCATTATCCATATAAAGCTAAAAGCTTCTTAAACATGATCTTCACAACGTTTGTCCGATCTTATTATGCTTATCAAGAATAAAACGCTTGAAAAGATAGTAGCCGGAGAGATCACGCTTCTTTTTCGCCGCTGGAAACGTCAGTCTGTAAAGGTTGGCGGAACTCAAATAACGCAGCTCGGCGTTCTCAAGGTCGAGTCGGTCAATGCCGTAATGCCGGAGAGGATCAACACAAAAGATGCTAGATCGGCAGGCTTCGAATCCGTTGAAACTCTACTTGCTTCGCTTCCTAAAATTTCGGATCCGATATATCGCATCAAGGTTTCATTTGTTGGAGAAGACCCGCGTATTGCGCTTCGTCAGGAGAACGAACTCTCAGAGAACGAGGTGGATTCGGTCATTAATAAGCTTCTTAAAATGGATGTACGCTCTTCAAACGGTGCATGGACGCGCAGGTTTCTTTCGCTGATCAAAGAACATCCGCATACACGTGCTGCCGAACTTGCAGATCTAGTTAGTATTGAAACCCTGAGGTTCAAATCGATGGTACGAAAGTTAAAGGCTCTTGGACTGACCGAAAGCCTTGACGTTGGCTATTGTCTTTCTCCGCGAGGGGAGAGAATTCTTAAAGAATTCATTAAATAACCTGATCTTCGAGTCTTTCTTTATTCTCAAACCGCTTTAGATTGCTTAGAAAATGTTCTATCTGTGCGGTGCGTTCACCGATGAAGCCGCCAGCAATGTGCGGCGTAATGAAGCAATTTGGAACAGACCAGAGCGGGTCATCCGGCGGGAGAGGTTCGGGATCGGTCACATCCAGATATGCGGCTGATATATGTCCGCTATTCAACGCATCGATAAGGCCTTTCTTATTGGTCGTCGTGCCACGGCCAATACTGTAATAGAACGCACCTTTTTGCATCAATGAAAATCTTGTAGCATCAAAATAATCGTTAGAGGTATCTCCGCCGGGCATTATGTTCACTACGTGTTCTGCATCGGCAAGCTCGGCATTCGCAGCATCCAACGTCGTCATTCTCACGCCTTTTTCTTCTGCCCGAGAACGTCTGACACCAACTATGTCCATATTATAAGGAGCAAGCAATTCAGCAAGCCTTTTACCAATAGCTCCGTAACCGTAAATCACGATCTTCTGACCGGTCAACAGAACATTTCTGACACGAATCGTATTTATCTGCCAGCTTCTGTCCGTCATTTGATCGAGCAATGAATAAGGCAAACCGCGTGCAAGCGACAATATCATTGCGGCCGCATGTTCGGCACATGGTTCTATGAAAACCTGCGAGCTGTTCGTCAACACCTTGCCGCTGCTCACAAAATTTTCACGCAGATCATCACGGTCATAGGCCTCAATACCCGCAAAAGGTATAGCTGCCCATTTCAAGTTTTTGCTTTCGATCAAAACATCAGGGTCGGCCCAGCCATAAACGACGTCAGCCTCCAAAAGACGTTCGCGACCTTCTCCGCTTACGCCTTTTTCGTCATAAGGATATAGCGACAGCGCGTGATCTGACAGCGAAGACACTAACATCTCTCGCTCATTTGCCTGATCTTCCCGAAACGGAAGATTTGACCATATTTTAAGCTTCATTTTCTATGTGGAAAAACCGGTCTAATACAGCAGGTAAGGCTTTCTCGCCTCTCTAAATTCTTCTAATCCGGCTGACCATGAGTCTTCTAGTTCTTTGAGCGAGGTACCTTCTTCGATGGCTTTGCGAATCTTATCAGTGCCGCAGACAACGTCGAACGGGTTTTTGTCAAAGACATATTCGTAAGCGTCACGCTTCCATTCAAATTTATCTGTATAAATGTCGTAAGCCGTTTTTATCATCGCGATACCGACGATTACCGGTTTGAATTTTTCGCGGTCGGTAACGTGTATCTGAACGCCGCCGCAAGCCTGTCCGGCACACTTTTGAAACGTCGGCAAAAATACGGTGTGGCGAAACGCGACGCCTTCAAAACCGTATTTTTCAAGCTCGGCCGCCCATGTGTAAGCATCTATGAAAGGAGCTCCGTTTATCTCAAAGGGCTTGGTCGTACCGCGGCCTTCGCTTAGTTCTGTGCCCTCGATGTGAACGGTCGCAGGGAAAACAACGGCCGTATCGACCGTCGGCATATTTGGGCTTGGCAAAACCCACGGCAAACCGGTCTGTTCAAACCACATCTCGCGCCGCCAGCCTTGCATTTCTACGACCGTTAACTCACAGCCGATGCCGAAATGCTCATTGAACATTTTTGCCAACTCGCCGGTAGTCATCCCGTGACGTGTCGGTAGTTCAAATTGACCAACGAACGATTTGAATTCGTCTTCGGTAATGTTGCCTTCAATAACGTTGCCGTTGATCGGGTTCGGACGGTCACAGACGATCACACGCTTGCCGTATTTTTTGGCGGCACGCATACAGTTCGCCATTGTGTAAACAAATGTGTAGATGCGGCAGCCGACGTCCTGCAGGTCAAAAACTATCACATCGACGTTCTCAAGCATCTTTTCGGTCGGTTCGCGCGTTTCGCTGTAAAGCGAATAGACCGGCAAGCCGGTGCGGGCGTCCGTGGCGTGATCGGTCTCGATCATATTGTCCTGAACGTCGCCGCGAATGCCGTGCTGCGGGCCGAAAAGCGTCGTCAGATTTATATCTGTATGCTCATGAAAAACGTCTGCCGCATGTCGCAGATCAGGCAAGACCGTTGCCTGATTACACACTAATCCGACCCGAGCGTCTCCAAGAATACTCTTCGGATTGCCCAACAAAACCTCTAGCCCTGGTCGCACACGCGATGAACTCGTCATATTATTCGAATTGTTTGCAGAAGTTCTGTACTTGTACAAAACACCTGTCAGGTAAAGGAAATGCCCCGGCAACCGCACAGGGCATAAACTAAGTCTCTAAATTGTGATCTATTTTGCGTCAACGACAGGTGCGTCCGGAGCATTTTTTGCGACCGAGGCAATGCCGTTTTCCTGTGAACGCTTGGTTTTATACATTTCGCTTCTGCCGATGACCTCGCCGTTTGATGCTTTCAGCACAAAGTAGGGCGAACCGTCTTTTGCCGTCTTGCGTTCAAAACGTGCGTCGTTCCCTGCGTTCTTCTTAACAGAGACAATGCCGTTCTCACACGCTTTGCGCGTTTCATACTTCTCGCTGGTCAGAATTATCTGTCCGTTCGATGCTTTAAGGTTAAAATGGGTCTTTCCGTTCTTAGCGGTAACTATCTCAAATTTTCCTGCCATGTAACCAACTCCTCTAATATTATTTTAGTGTTTAGAATTTTTGATCAATGTGTTTGATTCTGTGAAAGCATAGCACATGCATTGTTACCAACCAACCCATATGATAGTAGCCTTTTATCCATTTAAAAACCGATCCATGGTGTAGGCGATCTCGGATCCGAGATCGTTATTGTTGTTTCTGCGCGAAAAAGTGGCGACCGCATTTTTAAAGCTGATTGTGCCGTTATGTGGGCTAGATGCGGGTCGTTTGCCCGCTGTGAGAGATGCGTTAACACAATGTGTCTGGCAGAACCGTCAAACCCGTCTGTCAGCCAATCAGCCAGATCCTCATTTGATAAATGTCCGGTCTTTGCTGCGATCCGCTGTTTAAGGTCCCACGAATAGACGGAACATGTTCGTAGCATATCGCGGCTGTGATTGGATTCAATGACGATCGCGTCACAGCCATTTAACTTATCTTTTATGAGTGGTGTGAAATGGCCAAGATCCATCGCCGTAGCTATCCTGACACCCTGGTGATTTGCTACAAACCCACAATTGTCGACGGCATCGTGCGGCAATGAGAAAGGTTCAAAATCTATATCACCTATTCTAAATTGGCTATCGGAAACTATCTCTTCTTTTCTGCCGTTCAAAGTCTGCTGACGTTTTATTCCTTCGCCGGCGTTGCCGCCATTAGATTTTCGGTTTGTGTAATATGCTTCCTCAGTTGCTCCCGAAATATAAACCGGACATTTGACCTGAGAAAGAAGAACGCGCAAACCGCCTGCGTGATCGCCATGTTCGTGTGTAATAAGTATCGCATCCAATCTGTCGGAAGCGACAC
The DNA here is from genome assembly GCA_019639215.1 of Acidobacteriota bacterium. Taxonomy (GTDB): domain Bacteria; phylum Acidobacteriota; class Blastocatellia; order Pyrinomonadales; family Pyrinomonadaceae; genus OLB17. The sequence goes on along the minus strand of JAHBSH010000024.1, from coordinate 17,661 downwards.
CGACAGTGGCCAGACGGCGAACGATCTCTCGCGCGCTCAAACCGGCATCGACCAAAACATTGGTCTTCTCGCTTGAGATAAGAACGGCGTTGCCCGTTGAACCGCTCCCTAAAACCGTTACCTTCATATCTATTTCTGATAACGCGAACGCAATCCTCGCGACACGATCTTTGAGATCAAAGCGTTAGGCATAAAATTAACTGCTGATGCGACTGCGTAATTTGCCCAACCAGATATTACCTTTGCTCGACCTCCTTTCAGCGCCTTGAGCGTGGTCTCAACAACATCTTCAGCGGTTTGCTGACCTTTGAATGTAGTCGCACGATCTATGCCGGAAGCCTTGAAAAAATTAGTCTCCGTCGAACCTGGACAAACAGCAAGTATCCTAATACCAAAAGGCCTGTTCTCTTCTGAGATGGCCTCTGTAAATGAAGTGACAAATGCCTTTGTGGCAGCGTATGTCGCCATGAAAGGAACAGGCTGAAAGCCTGCCGCTGACGAGATATTGACTATAGTACCTGATCGGCGCTCCCGCATTTTCTCTAAATATAGATGTGACAGCCCGACCAATGCCGAAATATTTAGGCGTATCATTTCCAGCTCTTTTTCAATCGGAAGAACCGCAAAATCCCCCTGTGAACCAAATCCGGCATTGTTTATAAGAAAACTTATGTTCAGATCCAGTTGCTCAGTCTTCTCAAAAAGCTCTTTATCCGCATCGGGCGTAGAGAGATCAAGTTCAATGTATCGGGCATCTATGGAATATGAACTCTGAAGCTCGCTGCAAAGAGCCTCAAGCTTTTCTGCCGAACGAGCAACCAGAACAAGGTCATGACCATCTGACGCCAGCCGTCGGGCAAATGCCTCACCAATGCCGCCAGAAGCTCCCGTTATTAAAGTATAGGTCATAGATCGAGATCGGTATCCGCTTCCGGAACGAACGCATAATAAATGGAAAGAACCGCCGCAGCAACGGTGGTGAGCGTGGCTATTGCTCTGATAATGCCTGCGACCGTTTTGGTCTTATGCAATATCGCAAATTCTGTGAGCATATAGTTCCAGTCATGAAAACCGCCTTCTGATCCGGTCATTCCGCTTGTAAGCATCAGCTGCATAACGACCGCATCAGCCGCATAGACCCACACATGAAACATGCTCTGCCCGACCCAGAAAAGCACCATTGCTGCGGAATATGGCTTTCGCTGCCATATAAAATATCCAACAAAGACTGCAGGGAAAAAGATCTGAAAGATCGTGCCGCCCGCTATCATCATAAATTCGCCAAAAGGGCGAAACAATAGATGTCCGGTTTCATGGATAGGCAGGTCAACAAGATCCAGAAAACTGCCCTCCATCGGATCATAGGCTATCCATAAAAAATATAGTGTAGCCACAATGGCAAATATCAATTTAGGATAACTAGGCTTCATGGTTCCAATAGATCAACGAGAAATTTCATTCCATTTCTGCGAGGATATAGAATAAAGAACGCATTCCATTCCGTAATGGATCTGCCTGCCTTCATAGCTCATTCCGCACTTTTCCATGATACGCCACGATCCTGTATTCTCAGGGTGTGCGACCGCGACGATACGATCAAACCCAGCGGTTTCAAAACCATATTTCAACCAGGCAAAAGCACACTCATATCCGTAGCCTTGCCGCCAATGTTTTTCTTCCAGATTGTAGCCGACCTCTATTTCGCCGGTTTCTTCAAGCGGCTGCAGGCCGCTCGCTCCTATAAGCTCACCTGTTTCCTTTAACCCCATCACGTACATTCCGACACCGTGCTTCTCGTAGCAGTCCATATAAAACTTTAAGCGGACCGCCAGAGCTTCAGGATTTTGCATTTTGATACCGCCAAGGTATCGATTGACCGCTGTCGGAGCGCGATTTTCTATTAGCCACGGTAAGTCGGCTTCGGTGAATTTACGAAAATAGAGACGCTCGGTCTCGATCATATTCTGTGAATGAACAAGCCGTCTTTCAGTTTCGGTTCAAACCAAGTCGATTTCGGCGGCATGATCTCTCCCATATCCGAAACTGTTAGAAGATCGTTCATAGTTGTTGGAAAGAGTGAGAAAGCAACCCTAGCTTCACCGCTATCTACCAAATGCTCCAGTTCTTCAGTACCGCGTGCTCCACCGACAAATCCTATTCTCTCATCTGTTCGCGGATCACCGATCCCAAAAACCGGTTCCATTATGTAATGCTGGACTATGCTGACATCTAAACGATCAGTAGGCCCGGCATCACCGGAAAATGTCCCGATGAAGCTCATCTCATACCACTTTCCGCCAAGATACATACACAGATCACCCTGTCTCACCGGGATCTTTGCCGAGGTTTCGACAATTGAGAAGTTTGCGGCGATCGAATCAAGGATATCTGCGTCTGAAAGATCGTCGTAACCGCGCACGATCCTATTATATGCCAAAATGCGCAGGTCGCAGGCGGGGAAAACACCCGCCATTACATATTCATGTTCGCTGTCTGACGTGGTATTACCGATCGAGTTGCGTGCCTGATAGGCACTTTCGATGCGGTGATGCCCGTCAGCCACATACAGCGCCTCGACCTCGGCAAAAGCATTGACAATAGCTTCTGTTTCACTAATTTTCCAAACTGTCTGTCTGACACCGTCATCAGCGACAAAATCAAATAGCGGTTCCTGGCTGGTGACGACAGAAATGATCTCATCTATCGCTGAGGTTTCACGATAAGCAAGAAAGATCAGGCCTGTCTGTGCCCGTAAGGCAAGCATATGCGACTTTCTGTCCTCTACTTTGTCCGGACGCGTCTTCTCATGCCGCTTTATTTTTCCGGTCTCGTATTCGGTCAAAGAACAGCCCGCGACAATGCCTGTTTGAGCATGCCCATCAGTCGCGGTCAATCGATATACATAAATTGCGGGGTCATCATCTTGAATTAAGATGCCGCGTTCTATAAAATCCTCAAAATTTTCTTGCGAACGCCTGTGATCTGTATCAACAGAATTCTCACATTCCGCTTCGGCTCGGCTTATGCGTAGAAAGCTCAGCGGGTTCTCCGCCGTAACAGTTCGCACCTCTTCCTCATAGATCACATCGTACGGAACACTTGCTACCTTCTGAACATTTTCCGCATTTGGCCTTAAGGCCCGAAATGGTTTTACGATCGCCACATTAACTCCTTTTCAATCTTACTAATCTTTATGGTCAGGCACTGGAAAATCCTCTATAGGTGTTGGTGATGCAAGAGGGTCAAGGTCTTGTCGCCCCTGATTGATGGCATCATCAAGCCGCTGCCGGTTAAGTTCTTCTATCTCGCGGATCATTCGCTCCGAACTGCCCTTTTTGTCGATCTTCCATTGATCTCCCTCTTTGACAAAGTATATGGTTTCCCAAGACCCGAAAGAATTCTTTACTTCTATGGTAGCTGCATTGTCCTCGATCTTTTCATCTTTGAATTCAAAGGTTTTCTGGTCTTCACCTACAAGTGCTTCACGTTTTATGATCTCATCAAGGGGAACGCCTTGCGACTTTGCCTCGGCCTCGTACATTTTGATCGATTCCGCTGACAACAAAAGCTTCATTGCCGTCAGATCCTTCTTCTTTATTGCTTTCGTATAGGTCTGAAGTGTTTCTAGCGGTGTCGCCGGTTTCTCCGGGCCGGAACAGCCGCTTATCATTGCGACTGTTATCAAGAGAAATGTGAATAAATAAGCTCGGCTGGTCATATATGCTCGCATCTGTTCTTTGTATTATTATAAAACCTTAGTATAGCCTAACCATTTTGGAGCATAAACAAATGGAACGCAAAAAACTGTCCGGTAATGAGATCAATGCACGGCTCATCGAGCTTAAAAATTGGAAATTTGTAGAGGGTCGCCTCAGAAAACGTATCGAATTTGAAAATTTTGCTGAAAGCCTGAATTTCGTCAACAGAGTAGGCTCAATAGCTGAGGCTGCCGACCATCATCCCGACATAACTTTTGGCTGGGGCTATGCAGAACTTGAGCTGATTACTCATGATCGTAGTGGAGTAACCGATATAGACTTTGCAGTTGCAGCAAAAATTGACCAATTGGACAAGTAATGGTCAAAGCATTCTGAAGAAGGAATAAGACCTGTTCATCAACAAAATTCCGCTTTTGTATGCTCCATTGTCTTGACCTCGACAAGCCATAGGGCTTAATATCTTTACTTCGCGCCGGAGTGGCGAAATTGGTATACGCACCAGACTCAAAATCTGGCGGGCTTTACGCCCATGTCGGTTCGAGTCCGACCTCCGGCACCAAATATGCCCTGCCTTTGAAAGCTTTCAGTAAACGTCATAGATATTGTTATTGAATGCTCCAACTATCGGATCACGATTTTGAACTGCCCAACGAACTGATCGCCGACCAGCCATTAGAAGATCGTTCTGCCTCTCGGATGATGGTCGTTGATCGAGCTGGCGCTACGTTCAATGATCGGACCTTTTCCGAGCTCCCTGACATTTTGCGGTCAGGTGATCTGTTGGTCCTCAACAATACAAAGGTCTTTCCGGCACGCTTATTTGGCAAAACACAAACAGGTGCCAATATCGAGATATTTCTTATTGAGCCCATAGGCGACAGGTCTTGGAAAGCTTTGGCTCGTCCGGGAAAGCGGCTTAAGATCGGAACCGATCTTCGAATAGGCGAAGACCTTGTCGCCTCAGTCAAAGAAAAGTTTGAGGATGGCATTATCATTTTTGAATTTTCTTATGAAGGCGATTTCTTCGAATTACTCGGCAAATATGGAAAAACACCTTTGCCACCCTATATAAAACGACAGAAAGAAGCACCTGATGCAGACCGTGAACGATATCAGACGGTTTATGCAAAAGATCGAGGAGCTATAGCGGCTCCGACCGCCGGCCTTCATTTCACTGATGAGATATTTACAGCCCTAAAAGACAAAAATATTGAGATCGCTGAGATCACTTTGCATGTCGGCTATGGAACTTTTGAACCCATACGTGTCGATGACCTTGCAGATCATCGTGTTATGCCAGAGCGTTTTTCTATTTCCGCCGAAACCGCCGAACATCTAAATGCCGCAAAACAAGATGGAAGGCGTGTCATAGCCGTTGGTACGACGACGACTCGAACTTTGGAATATCTGCGCTCGAAAAGCGATCTTTTTCACGCAGGAAGCGGGCTTGCTGATCTGACGATACTTCCCGGTCATAGGTTTCTTGCGATAAACGGTTTGTTGACAAATTTTCATTTACCGAAAAGCTCCTTGCTTGTCCTCGTTTCTGCATTTGCAGGCAACGAACTTATAATGAATGCATATCGAAATGCGGTAGAAGAAAAGTATCGCTTTTACAGCTACGGCGATTGTATGCTCATTCTTTAGAGATCTTGGTTTATGGCGGTTTTTCAGACGATCAAAGAGATGCTGTTGCCTGTCAGGCCAGTTATGACAGAGACGGTGATTCCCGCGCCACAAACGAGCTACTCCATTGAACCGCTTACCTCAAAAAGCGTCCGCGAACTCGTCCGGCTAAACGCAAGATGCTTTCTCAATGGAGAAAATTATACAAAGGCAACGTTTACTTATCTTTTGAATGACCCGGAAACTGTCTCCTATCAAATGCTGACCGAAGCAGGTGCGATGGTAGGGTTTATTTTCGCTATCCGTAATACGAACGGAACCGCACATCTGACGACCATCGGGATCGCCCCGGAGCATAGACGTAGAGGTCTTGGGTCAGAATTATTAAAACATTTGGAAGGCAGACTCGTCGAAAAAGGGTTGTCCATAGTTGCTTTAGAGGTACGTGTCAGCAACACTACAGCTCAGGCGCTGTATCAGATGGCCGGTTATGCGTGTGTTCAACGACTGGAGAATTATTACCATAATGGCGAAGACGGATTCCTAATGACAAAATCCCTTTATTGATCAATATTTTGCGCATAGAACTACCAACAATTTACCCGCTAACAAACCGCGAGATCAGCGGCCTGAGTCACGCTGAGCAAGTTAGGCTTCTTACGGAAGCTGGTGCATCGCTGATTCAGATACGTGAAAAGGATCTCTCTGCAGGTGAATTTTTAGCCGAAGCCTTTCCTGCTGTGAGAGCCGCTCATGAAAAAGGTGCTAGGGTAATTATCAATGATCGCATCGACATAGCGATGATGACCCAGGCCGACGGAGTGCATCTTGGGCAAGGAGATCTTCCGCCTTTATCGGCTAGGCGCATCTTAGGCGAAAACGCCATTATTGGCATCTCTACACATAATATTGAACAGGTAAGAATTGCGGCTGAACAACCGATAGACTATATTGCTTTCGGACCGATCTTTGAGACAGTGACCAAAGCCGACCGAGAGCCCGTCACAGGCCTTGAGATACTTTCTGAGATAAGGAAATTGATACCGCACATCCCGATCATCGCAATCGGCGGCATCAGCGCACAAAACATTAAGAGCGTATTAAATGCCGGGGCTGATAGCGCAGCTGTGATCAATGCGGTGCTTTCACCGAAAAACGGCATTATCGCTGCCTATCAAGAACTTCTGCAACATACCAAAAACGAGTAGCCTTTTCCACACTCATTCCTTGATCTTTCCCCTTCATCTATGAAAACGCGCAATCATCTGCAATTCTTCGAGTTTAACATTGTATAAAAAAGATAAAATTTTACTTGCATTCGCGAGATATTTTGAGTGATAATATTTCTGGCATTGGTCTGGCGGAAAAAGCCTTGCCGTTCCATCAGCCAAATCTCCGGCCTTTTGTCCTTCCGCCTCTTTTAATTTCCAGGAGTCTTCCTTCAAATGAGCTTGCTTGATGTAGCACCCATTATTGAGCAGATGCTGGCCATCTCTGATAATGTCAGCGATCTTAACTTTTCATGCGGTCAGAAACCGCAGGTTGAGATAAATGGCACCCTTTATTCAGCAACCCCGTTGGGATTGGGTCGCCTGTCCGCCTTTCAGACAGAAATGATCGCGATGGCCATTCTTCGCGACAACGCCGAAGCGGCCGTTCAGCTTGCCAATAACAGAACTGCCGACCTTAGTTACGCCTTGCCAGGTAAATGTCGATTTCGTGTAAACATATTTCAGCAACGCAATTCTTATTCAATAGTGATGCGTGTGATCCCGCACGACATTCCAAGTTTTGAGGCACTCAATCTTCCGGAGCAGCTAGCTCAGATCTCAGACTTGAGAAACGGTGTCGTACTATTGACCGGACCAACCGGCTCAGGAAAAAGCTCGACACTGGCAGCCATCATCGACCGCATTAATGAGACCAAGAGTTATCACATAGTCACGATAGAAGATCCGATAGAGTTTCTTCATAATCATAAGAAGAGCACTATAAATCAACGTGAGGTAGGAGCCGATACCAAGGACTTTGCTTCTGCGCTTAGAGCTGCACTTCGCCAAGCCCCAAAGGTCATACTCGTTGGTGAGATGCGTGACCTTGAAACTGCTGAGATAGCCCTTGAGGCAGCAGAAACGGGTCACCTCGTTCTTTCAACGCTGCACACGATCGACGCATCAAAGACCATCGACCGTATCATCGGTCTTTATCCTAAGAACGAAGAAAGGATAATAAGAACACGTCTGGCTCAAACCTTCCGGTACATAGTTTCGCAGCGTCTGATACCGCGTGCGGACGGAAAGGGAAGAATTGCGGCGGTCGAGATACTCAAATCTAATCCGCGAACACGCGAATACATCGAAAAAGGTGAAAGCGAGGGCAAAACACTTCTTGATGCGATACGTGACGGCGAGATCGACGGAATGCAGGATTTCGATTCTGTCATTAGGTTAATGATAGAAGCCGGACAAATATCTCTAGAGGACGGGTTGTCCTACGCGACCAACCAGAACAACCTTTTGCTCCAACTAAAAGGCCTGTCTTCGACCGAAGATTACGTGAACAACGGTACGGCACGCCCTGCTGTCGAGCCGCTGGCACCGCCACCGCCGGTGGCCCAACCCGCAACCTCAGTTCTCGATATGATCGAATAGGCACGAATAGTAATTGAACAGGCTTTCAATGCCTTAAAAGAATATGATAATTCGTTGTGACAATTGCTCGGTCTCGCTTCAGCTTGACGAGTCAAAGATACCGAACGGGAGTTTTACGGTTCGCTGCCCGCGTTGCCAGAATATGTTGCGGGCCAGCCGCGACCCGAAAGCGGGCGGTTCTGCTACGGCACAGCAGCTTGCTGCTAACAAACCGGCTCCTGCAACAAATCAGGGTGCTAAGGAATTTGCCGAAAAAACCTCCGAGTTTGAGATCAACAGTGCTCTGAAGTCGTTGCTTTCTGCTCTGCAAACAGGTAAAAGCTCTCTGGACACTGACGATGAAATGGACAAAAAACCGCGTCGGGTGCTGTTGTGTCTTGGAGAAAAACGTGACACCGTTGCGGCAATGATGGCGGAAACAGGATATCGGGTTTATATAGCAGAAACACCCGCACAGGCTAATGAGCGGCTTCGCGAAGGAAAGACCGAGATCGTCATATTTTCTCCGGATTTCGCGGCGGAATACGGCGGAGCGGCGATATTGCAGCAAAAAGCTAACGCTATGTATTCGCAGGAAAGACGACGTTTATTCCTGGTCTCTCTGGAAGACGCTGGAACAACTATGAACGCACACGATGCATTTCTCCGCAATCTGAACCTGATAGTGAATACTGAAGATCTAAAACAGCTTCCATTGATCCTTAATCGTGCTCTCCACGATTTCAACAGTCTATACCATTACACGAATCAGGGGTTGGGATTACAGCCTCTATGATCCTCTAAACGGCATTTCCGGTGAGTTCAATTATAAATTCACCGGAAAAATTGTAGGGACAGGGCGAGTCCGGTCCCGTCTTCCTTTCCCAGGCGACGAAGATCCACGGGCAGCCACAACTGCTGTCCCTACAATTTTACCCATTAACGAAATGTCCGGCCTTTTCACTTTTGGCCGGACATTATCGTTTCAAGGACAAGCTGTTCCAATTGGAGACGTGAACCCGCAGGCCCGCCGCCTCCAACTGACGTCTTAATGGCAAGGTCGGTCGCTGCAGTTCTGGTAATTGCTTTCTTAAGCTGTTCAGGATTTACACGGCCGACCGTCGTTGCTAATTTACGGAAGTTAAAAGCTATAAGCCCGAGCAATGCAAGGGGTTCTGCACCGTCATCCAAGATTTTTTGAAGAACTGAGAGGGCTTCTTTCGAACGGCCAGCCATCAAATGTTCGGTCAATTGAAAGTGATCTGTTTCATTAGATCTTTCAACTAAAAGATCGATCAGTGATTGCGTGACCTGACCGCCGGGAAGTGAGGCAGTTGATAGTTTTGCTATTTCATTCGACAACCGATTCAGATCGGGTCCAACCAGAAACAACAGGTTTTTGAGGGCTTTTTCATCCACAGTTGAATTCAATGTCGTAAACTCCTTTTGAGCCCAACGTTCCAGTTCGGCGCCAAAAAGCTGTTTGAATTCTACAGCAGCGGCATATTTCAGCAGTAATTTGGAGAGCTTTCTATTACCGCTTAGCTCATCAGCGATAAAGATCACAATGGTATCAGGAGACGGGCGTTCTAAGTAAGCGCTAAGAGCTTCTTCATTATCCTCTTTCAATGTGTCCTTTTGCGCGGTCGCAGCAACTCGAACATCCGATATGCGAATGACACGCCGTGACGCCATCATCGGCATCTGTTCCGCCGCGGCAAGAGCGTCATTTAGCGCTTCGGTACGGGTAAGGCTGTACTCGTCGTCGTTGAAATCGCGCATATCGCCTTCACCAAACGCGAGGTCAGCAATGTGTTTTGCGGCCGCGTTTCTTAAATATGTTTCTGCACCAAAGAGCACATAGACGGGCCTGAGCTGCCCGGCTCTAAGTTCATCGCGGAGTTCGCTTTTGGAAAGTGTCGGCATTTAATTACTGCCATCAAGCGGCTATTTTTTCTCTTCACGTACCCCTATTCCATTCACAAAAGCAGAAACAGCAGATTCGGCAAAAGCACGCGCGATACGTTCGACCGCAGGGTCTTCTTCATTAAAGAAAGAACGCGGATCGGAGGAAAATTCAAAAGAATCACGCAGGACGAAATTCTGATTGTCGAACAATATCTTGTTTTCCTTCAGATCACGAATTGTGACGGCGGAAACAATGGTCACTTCATAGACCCTTGCTCGGCCCTCGCGATCAAGCAGAACTCCCGTGAAGCTAAAATCCCTGACGACGCCTTCGATCACAGCATCAGCGCCTTCACGTGTCCCCTGAACCTTTAGGCCATTTCCGCGTTTGATGATCTCTTTTGTCACGGCTTCGGTCAGCCGCGATTCGACACGGTAACGAAGTCCTTGTGCCTCGGTCTGAAAGACCGGAACCGCAATTGTCTTGATATGCTTTGGCAGGCCGGAATTGGTCACAGGTTTATAGCAGTCCGTGAAACCAAGCGCCACAATAAGAAGCGGTAAAACAGCAATGTATCGAATATCGCGAAGGTTCATTGATAGATCAAAAATGTCGAATTGTTACTATGTTACCTGAAAGCGACACTATTCTGTAATCTTTTTATTCCGTTTTGCCAATATCGCTTCGGTAACACGAAGAGCATCTCTTGTTTGACGGACATCATGTACCCTAATTATATTTGCTCCGTTGCAGACGGCAATAACTGCTGCTGCAATTGAACCTTCAACTCTTTCAACTGCTGGAATATTGTTCAACACATTACCTATAAAGGATTTGCGGGAAGCACCGACCATAACAGGAAAACCTATGAAATGTTCGATCACTCTGTCTAGACCGGCGATCAATTCGAGGTTCTGTTCAGAAGTTTTGCCAAACCCTATGCCGATATCAACTGCGATCTGATCATCTTTAACGCCGGTAATACGCGCTTTCTCAATACTATTTTGCAGACCTTCAACTACTTCTTCGAAGATATCATAGACCGGCGGTTGAGAATGCATGGTTTCAAAATCTCCGCGCGAATGCATCAGCACCAAACCCGTTCCGTGTTCGGCGGTAACCGTGGCAAGCTCACTGTCAAAACGCAGGCCGGAAATGTCGTTGATTATCTCTGCTCCAGCGCGAATAGCTTCGCGGGCAACACCGGATTTGTATGTATCTATTGAGATCGGAATATCAAAGCGTTCATTAACGGCTTCGACAACAGTCGCGATGCGTTCGATCTCTTCCTCTGCCGAGATCTGACTACCGCCCGGCCTTGTCGATTCACCGCCTATGTCCAAAATGTCCGCGCCTTCATCGATCATCTTTTCAGCCTGTCTGAGGGCTGCATCGAGAGAGAGATGATCTCCGCCATCGGAAAAGCTGTCGGGCGTCACATTAAGAATGCCCATCACAAGCGGACGGTCAATCTGTATCTGTCGTTTGGACGTCTGCCAATGCATAAAAGTGAAAAAGTGAAAAAACAAAAAGGTGAAACAGAAAAAGCTCATCGGCTTCCCCTTCTTCACCTTTTCACTTAATACACTCTGAACCTTCCTACGCCGTTGCGGGATTGTTAGGTGTTATAGGCGGCAGGATCGGCTTTTTGAACCGCTCACCGGAAGAATCGGCGACCTCGGCTGAACCGTCATCATCCCCGGACGTACGATCAGGCTCACGGACATCGAGAGGCAATCCGGCGACAACCCGACGTATCTGAACGCTATCCAGAGTCTCCTGATCCAGAAGTGCCTCAGATAATCTGACCATCGCATCAGAATTTTCGGTGATCACCTTTCTGGCAACATCATATTGCCCTGAAACTATCTTCTTTACCTCTTCGTCGATCTTGATCGCGGTATCCTCTGAATAATCGCGATGCTGGTTGATCTCACGCCCTAGGAATATCTGCTCGTCCTTCTTACCATAGGTCAACGGGCCGAGATCTGACATTCCGTATTCACAGACCATCGCTCGGGCAAGTTCTGTAGCCCTTTCGATATCATTTGACGCACCGGTCGTAACCATGTTGTCGCCAAAATATATCTCTTCCGCAATGCGTCCGCCCATAAGAATGGCGATCTGGCTCATCAGATATTCGCGAGTATAGCTGTGACGGTCAGCTTCAGGAAGCTGCTGGGTCAGGCCTAGAGCCATTCCACGCGGTATGATCGTTACCTTGTGAACCGGATCAGCCGACGGGACCTTAAGCCCGACAAGTGCATGTCCTGCTTCGTGATAAGCCGTCAATTTCTTTTCTTCATCAGACAACACCATGCTCCGGCGCTCAGCACCCATCATGACCTTATCCTTAGCGATCTCGAAATCCGACATCATCACGACCTTTTTATTGAAACGGGCCGCATTCAAGGCTGCTTCGTTGACGATATTCGCAAGATCAGCTCCGGTAAAACCGGGCGTTCCACGTGCGATCACATTGATATCAACATTTTCATCAAGCGGTATCTTGCGTGTATGCACCTTGAGAATACCTTCGCGGCCGCGAACATCAGGCCGTCCTACAACCACACGACGGTCAAAACGTCCCGGACGAAGCAATGCAGGATCGAGAACGTCAGGCCTGTTGGTCGAAGCCATCAGGATGACGCCTTCGTTCGATTCGAAACCGTCCATTTCAACCAAAAGCTGGTTGAGAGTCTGTTCACGCTCATCATGTCCGCCGCCAAGACCGGCACCACGATGACGGCCTACGGCATCTATCTCATCGATAAAAATTATGCACGGTGCATTCTTCTTTCCTTGTTCAAAAAGATCGCGTACGCGGCTGGCACCGACGCCAACGAACATTTCGACAAAATCTGAACCGGAGATCGAGAAGAAAGGCACATTTGCCTCACCCGCAACAGCCTTTGCCATAAGGGTCTTGCCGGTTCCCGGAGGGCCAACCATTAAAACTCCCTTGGGGATCTTTCCGCCGAGCTTTTGAAATTTTTGCGGGTCTTTAAGAAATTCAATTATTTCCTGAAGCTCTTCCTTGGCTTCTTCGACACCGGCCACATCCTTGAATGTAATACGTTTCTGCTGGTTATTGAGCAGTTTTGCCTTTGATTTTCCAAAGCTAAGGGCCTTATTTCCACCCGCCTGCATTTGGCGAAGCGTGAAAGCAAGGAAACCGATCAAGAGCAGAAACGGCAAGGCGTTTATCAGAACCAGCCAACCCAGGCCGCTTGAAGACTCTTCCTCTTTGATGTTGATTACCGAACTGGAGCCCTCATTCGCTTCATTAAAGGCTTTCATCTCATTAAGCAAAAGCTCCCGTGTCGGATCACTGCCTACGGTTGTAATGAACTTATTGTCACTTACATCTGTAAACTCGACTCCGGACTGCTTGATGAATGCCCCTTTAAAATCTTTGTTTTTAATACGTGTGATGGCCTCATTGATCGCCAACTCCTGCGCGGGTTTTGCTTGTCTTCCCTGTAAATACCAGACGAAGAGCATAGCGCTGGAGATTATCATCAACCACAAAAAAACTTGTCTAACCTTAGAATTCAATTTTATAGCCTCCCAGCCCGCGATCTATAACGCGAACCATACACCAATCTTCTTTGATGTCGTTCGGCTTTGCTTCGTTGTTCTCAAAGACAAAGTCCGGGACATCAAGAGCCAACATTAAATTGTAGTTGTCGATACCCTAATTTTCAACCTCAATTTGCCTTAAGCTAAGCCGTCCGTCCTTTTTCAATACCCTTTGAAAAACTGGTATTTCAACGATTCTTCCGCTTTTTTTCCCCAAAGCCAGAGATTCGATGGCTTCGATATGGTCCATTCCTATGCCGCGAAGATGACCTCTGTTGTAGCGAAGCCATTCGCGTATAACTGCGTGACGTTCTGATTTTTTCAATTCCTTGAGCAGCCTTATCTCCAGAAATGTGTGACAAGCCAGGTCTTTAGGGATGTTTTGTTCTATCTCAGCAACATCCTTCAGCCGCTCGGCGGTTCTTGCAAGGGTGCGAACGATCCTTGGGTTAAATGTTTCCAAAAGCGGGATGAGTTCCTGACGTATTCTGACCCTCGTGAATGACGGGTCGGCGTTCATCGTGTCTGAGCGATAGATGATATTCGATGTTCGGCAAAATTCCTCTGTGTCATCGCGAAACGCCCATTGCATCAAAGGCCGAATAAGCAGTGGAGACTTTTGTGTTGCATCCTTTTCCTCTTTTTTGCTCAGCATTTCTCGTATCGCCGGCATAGCAGACAGCCCATCCGGCCCACTGCCGCGGATCAGATTTATTAAAAACGTTTCCGCCTGATCATTCATCGTATGCCCGGTCAAAACCGCATAGGCTTTTTCTTTTGTAGCAGCATCAAAAAGAAAATCATACCTTGCATTTCGAGCGTTTTGCTCAAGATTTCCAGTCTTTTGCAGGTTCCCTTTCTGTGAAAAGTATTCAAAGCCAAGTTCAATCGCTAAAGACTTAACAAACTCTGCATCTGCATCGCTCTCTTCACCACGCAGACCGTGATCAAAATGAGCGACCACAAACCCTATATCGAGTTTTTTTCTCTGACGCAGATCATTTAAGGCAACGAGCAAGGCGGTAGAGTCCGCGCCGCCTGAAACGGCGACGATCATCGTTTCGCCGTCAAAGGGTAGATCGAGCCGTCGCCATTCTGTGATCAGTCCTCGGACAAATTTATTCACAAATTGGATTATAAGCCCTGATCCGCCGTTTTATTAGTGCGGGTCTGAATAAGAATGAAGGGATGAGGTTTTTTAGATCGATCGCTGTGCTCATTCGGCGGGGAAAGCCGGGCGATTTTGAAGAAGGACCGAGCAGCGAGATGTACAGACCAGCTTCCCGCGTTCATTGGTTATCTCTATTTGCCAGATGCTCATTGTCCGGCCGGGAAAAATAGGTGTAGCCGTTACGGTCAGCGTTCCCTTGCTTACGGCGCGAAGGTGATTTGCGTTTATCTCGACACCGACAGGAGTTACTTTGGTCAGATCGGCATTGGCAACAACTCCTATCGAGGCAGCTGTCTCGCAAAGGTAAAGTGAAACGCCGCCATTCATTATGCCGACATATTGATGAACCTTTGGTGTGACCTCCATTGTCAGAACAACCTTTTCGGCTGTCGTCTCAACTATTTTCACGCCTAAAAAACGCATCAATTCGTTCTCAGCGGTCTTTTGTATCAATTCTTCCTTGGTCATTCACTAACTCTCTAGTTTCTTTTTTGCTGCTTCCAACTCTTCACCGACACGAACAGGAGACGTTCCGCCGATTGCCGACTTGCTTCGCAAAGAGCTTTCAATGCTCAATGCCTCATATACATCTTCTGAAATTTCCGGGACAACCGTTTGCATTTCAGAAACCGAAAGCTCGTTCAGCTCTTTTCCTTTCTCCAAACCTGCTAGAACAAGCCTGCCGACGGCATCATGTGCCGTACGGAACGGGATATTTTTTTTGACAAGATAATCAGCTAGTTCCGTTGCGTTCAAGTAACCTTTTCCGGCTACCTCACGCGCCTTCTGTTCGTTCAGCGTAGAATTGTTAAGTGTTATTTCGGCTACATCAAGACAAATAGAAACAGAGTCGGCAGTATCAAAAACTGCTTCTTTATCTTCCTGCATGTCCTTGTTATATGCCAGCGGAAGGCCTTTCATCATCGCAAGCAAAGCCATTTGATGACCGAAAACGCGACCTGCTTTTCCACGCAGCAACTCAAGAGCGTCAGGATTTTTCTTTTGCGGCATTAAGCTAGATCCCGTGGAAACTGCATCGCTCAGCTTCACAAATCCGAACTCCTGTGAACAATACAGGATCAGATCTTCGGCCATTCTCGATAAATGAACCATGACCATTGAACATACCGAAACGAACTCCACAGCAAAATCCCTGTCTGAAACTGCATCCAGGCTGTTGCGTGAAACGCCTTCGAACCCAAGCTCTTGGGCGACTGACTCACGATCTATCGGATAAGCGGTCCCTGCTAGAGCAGCCGAGCCAAGTGGCATCACGTTTGTCCGCCTTCGGGCATCAGCAAGGCGTTCGATGTCTCGTTCAAACATCTCAAAATATGCCAGACACCAGTGTGCCCACAGAACCGGCTGAGCTCTTTGGAGATGAGTGTAACCCGGTATAACCGCTGACCTATGCTTTTCTGCAAGCACAACCAGAGCGGATTGAACATTCCTTACTTTGCCGATAAGAGCGTCCGTCTCATCTCTCATCCACAGGCGAAAAGCGGTGGCAACCTGATCGTTGCGGCTGCGGCCGGTATGCACTTTTTTCCCCAGATCACCGACAAGTTCTATAAGACGGGTCTCGATAAAAGAGTGGACGTCTTCAACGTCCAAGAGCATATACGCCGGATCATTTCCTGCGAGTTCCAGCATTGTCCGCAAGGCTCCGGTCACAGACGCCGCTTCCTCAGAAGATAAGACCCCGGCACCTGTAAGGCCGTTTGCATGAGCAATGCTGCCGCGAATATCAGCCTCGAACAGCCTTATGTCAAAACCGAACGAACGGTTGAATTCGGCAAATCTCTCGTCCGGTTTTCCGGTAAATCTTCCGCCCCAAAGTTGGTCTTTGGACTCTCTGATATTTTGGTCTGTCATTGCAACATTTCCTGACGCATTCATTCTAAGAAGCGATTTTGCGTTCTTTCACAGTTTGCGTGAAAATTATTCTCACGCAAAGTTGATAACATATCAAAGCGGCATTCGGGGAAAAGTGCTTTATTTAGAAGCCGTCCCTGTTCAAAACATTCAAGATGGAAAAAAAGATCAATAAGGTTGTATTGGCGTATTCGGGCGGGTTGGACACATCGGCGATGCTTTTGTGGCTGAAAGAAACCTACGGCTGTGAGGTGATTTGTTACTGTGCTGATGTCGGTCAGGGCGAAGAGCTCTCCGGACTTGAGGAAAAGGCAAAGGCCACCGGCGCTTCAAAGTTATATGTCGAAGACCTGAAAGAAGAATTCGTCAAAGATTTTGTCTGGACGGCCGTTAAGGCAAACGCTCTTTACGAAGGTGTTTACTTACTCGGAACTTCGCTGGCTCGGCCCGTTATTGCCAAACGCCAGATCGAGATCGCCCAAAAAGAAGGTGCTGATGCGGTCGCCCACGGAGCGACCGGCAAAGGTAACGACCAGGTGCGTTTTGAGCTGACATATTACGCACTACAGCCTGACATAAAGGTTGTTGCACCATGGCGGCATTGGGAGTTCAAAGGCCGTGCAGACCTGATCGCTTATTGCCAAAAACACGGAATTCCGGTAACAGCGACGGCAGAAAAGCCGTATTCGATGGATCGCAACCTGATGCACATCTCATACGAAGGCGGTATTTTAGAAGACCCTTGGGCAGCTCCGCCGGAAGATATTTTCTTGCTGACCAAGTCGCCCGAAAAGGCGTCAGATAAGGCAGAAGAGATAACTATTAGCTTTGAAAAAGGCGAGCCTGTCGCGATTAATGGCGAACGCTATGGCGCCGTCGACATGCTCTCAACGCTAAATCACCTTGGCGGTGAACACGGCATCGGTCGCGTCGATCTGGTCGAGAACCGCTTTGTCGGGATGAAGTCTCGCGGTGTTTATGAAACGCCGGGCGTGACCATTTTGCAGACCGCACATCGCGCGCTCGAATCGATCACGATGGACCGCGAAGTGATGCGTCTCCGCGACAGCCTCGGGACAAAATTTGCCGAATCGGTCTATTACGGATTTTGGTTCGCACCGGAGTTTGAGATCCTGCGTTCGATGATCG
>JAHBSH010000023.1 GCA_019639215.1 Acidobacteriota bacterium | reverse complement strand
TTGATATTCTGGACGAACAAGGTAACTCCGTCCCAGACGGCACCGTTGGCGAACTCGTTATAAAACAGCCGTGGATCGGCATGGCTCGCGGTTTTTGGCAGGAAAAGGAACGCTATCTAGAAACCTACTGGTCACGATTCAAAGACATCTGGGTCCACGGCGATTGGGCAATGCGTGACGCAGACGGCCATTGGTTCATTCTCGGTCGCAGCGACGACACGCTAAAGGTCGCCGGTAAACGCGTCGGCCCGGCAGAGGTTGAAAGCCTTTTGGTTGCACATCCGCTAGTCACCGAAGCCGCTGTCATCGGCGTCCCAGACGAAGTAAAGGGCACCGCAATGGTCGCTTTTGTGGTAACAAGTGACAAGATAGAAGTGACAAGCGAAGACAAATCTTCTGACTCATCACTTGTTACTAATTACTCGTCACTCGAAACCGAGCTGAAAGCTTTGGTTTCGCGCGACATGGGCAAACCGCTCGCTCCGTCAAAGATACATTTCGTTACCGCCCTGCCCAAAACCCGAAATGCAAAGGTTATGCGCCGCGTCATCCGCTCCGCTTACCTCGGCGAAGACCCGGGCGACCTTTCGACACTGGAGAATCCGCAGACTGTTGTAGAAATCAGCAAACTCCGCGATAATTCTTTTTAGTGACCAATAAGGATCTGACAAGATTTGCCTGGCTTTCGATAGCGACTGCCATTGCGACCATTTCGCTGAAATCGCTCGCATATTACCTGACCGGATCGGTCAGTTTGTTGTCGGATGCTTTGGAGTCTGTAATAAATCTGGTGGCAGCGGCGTTTGCTCTGTGGATGCTCAAGATAGCAGCTAGGCCGCCTGATGACGATCATCCTTTTGGACATTACAAAGCCGAATATTTTGCCGGGGCTTTGGAAGGTACACTGATAGGCATGGCGGCCCTGAGCATCTTTTGGGTTGCGTTTCAGCGTCTTTTTGCTCCGCAGCCTATCGAACAAGTTTCTATAGGCCTTGCCATTTCAGGCGTCGCCTCAGTGCTGAATCTGATCGTAGGCCAGTTGCTTATCCGTACCGGTAAGAAGCATCGTTCGATCGCACTTGAGGCCGATGGACATCACCTGATGACCGACGTTTGGACATCGGTCGGCGTCATACTGGCACTGATCGTTGTAAATTTCACCGGCTGGTATATTCTCGACCCGATCATCGCCATCTTGGTCGCAGTCAATATCGTCAAGACCGGCTACAATGTGGTCAAGCGTTCTGCCCTGGGCCTAATGGATACTGCCATCGATGAAGAAGATATGGAGGCAGTGACCGATGTCTTGGACGGTTATGTAGAAAAAGACCGCATAGACTATCACGCTCTTCGAACAAGACAATCTGGCTCGCGTATTTTCATTTCTGTTCATATCCTGATGCCTGATGAATGGAGCATTCGCGAAGGTCATAAACTCATCGACAGGATAGAAGACGACATCCGCATCGCCGTTGCCGGAGCGATAGTTTTTACACACATGGAACCGATCAGCGATCCGGCTTCGATGGCGGATATCGATCTGGAATAAGGTGACCGATGACAAAGATCTATACCATCGGCCACGGGAAACACCCGTTTCCATACTTTCTGGAATTACTCAGGAAATACGAGATCGAATTGGTGTGCGACGTACGTTCATTTGCACGGTCGCGGTGGCCGCATTTCAACGGCGTCGCTCTGCGTGAATTATTGCTTGAGAACGGAATAGGATATGAACACCTGCCGGAATGCGGCGGCAAACTGAGACCTGATCTTGAAACGCTCGCCTTTGGCATCGATCGCATATTCGAACTTGCCGCCGATGTCAAAGTGGTCCTGATGTGTTCCGAATCCAATCCGCTTAGCGACCATAAAGTGCCTCGCTCAAAATGTCATCGTCTTGCTCTGCTTTCACCGCCGCTCAAGACAAAAGGTGCCCGTATGATTCACATACTGCCCGATGGTCGTTCGATGGAGTTGGAAGAATCGGGACTTTTGCCATTCTGGTAAGGTGAGAAACGCGGCAGCCAGCAACGAACCTCACGACGATACTCCTCAAAATCCATCCCAAACCTGACGAGCAGATCGTCCTCTTCCAAAGGCCTGAAAACCAACTGCCATATCGCTGAACCGATCAGTGCATAAACCATCACCAGCGGAGATCCAAAATACAACGCCACAGCCAGACCTTGCTCGATGCCGGACAAAGCCATCGGATTTCGCACAAATGCATACGGCCCGGAAACGACCATTTTTCTTGCATGATCTAACGGCAACGGAGTTCCTTTGCCGATCTTGGACATCGTATATGCCGCCCAAATACCGAGCACACTCACTATCAAAAAGGCCGAAATTGAAATGGCAGCTTGATAGCGGAAAGTATATCTCTGGATACCCAGCTCGTCCTCAAGCAATGTCAGCAGATACGGAAGGACTACAAGCACAACTGACCATACGACTGCGATCTGTGCAAAGGTCTTGAACAGAACATTTCTTGTTGATGTCCCGACGGCTGCTCTAAACATCTCGCTTCCGACCATTATGGTTGTAGCAAAAACTCCGCTCCAGAGCGTCGCAGGCAGCATAAGCGTAACGCCTAACCATCCTTTGCCTGTCATCGCTGCGTAAGACATCGTGTAGAGCGTCGAATATGCAAATGCTGTCGCTGCAATCCACATTGCAGTTACCTGATAACGGCTTTTGACAGCAGTTAGAAAAGCTGCGGAAAAAGAGCCTCCAGCCATGATAACCATGTCCGGCAGCCAAAATGCCAGCAATGAGGTTTGCGAATTTCCGTCCAGTTGAAAGTGAGAACGGTAGGCCGGTTCCACGTAAAGCAGCAACCACCAAAGGATGACTGCAATACCTTGAATGGCAAAATATATCGTTGCGAATCGACGCACCTTTTCCATCAACGTACCGCCGCAAGCTGGTCAAAGAAATCAGGAAATGACACAGCCGCACATTCTGCTCCATTTACTACCGTATCGCCCGTAGCCACGAGGCCGGCTACGGCAAAGGCCATTGCTATTCGGTGATCTCCGAATGATTCCACCTCAGCACCTTTGAGAAAAGAACGGGACACAATAAATCCATCCTCACGCTCCTCGATCTCCGCCCCCATTTTGCGCAGATTTCTCACCACTGCGTCGATGCGGTCGGTTTCTTTGACTCTTAGTTCGCTCGCGTTGCGAACCTCAAGTCCACCTTCGAGCTGTGTCCCAAATATAGCAAGAATCGGCACTTCATCTATCACATTTGCCACGATGTCACCTTCAATGACGATCCTGTCTTTGGCCAATCCGTCCGTTCCGCTTCCCATTATCTCAATGTCGCCCACAGGCTCGCCCTTGCCCGTGTCGTGTACCTTTATCGACATATTCGCTCCGGCTTGCTGCAAAATATCCAGAACCGCGGAACGTGAAGGATTTAGCCCGACGAATGGCAAAAATAATTGTGAGTCTTTTATGATAGCTGCCGCTACAAGAAAAAATGCCGCCGCAGAAATATCGCCCGGCACACGAAGCGACGTACCTTTCAACCTTGAACCGCCGCTGACCGCTATGCGTCGTGCTGTCCCATCAATTTCAATACCGACGCTAACGCCGAACTGCTCCAGCATTCTTTCCGTATGATCGCGAGTTGGGGTAGGTTCGATGACAACCGTTGTGCCGGAAGCATTCAGTCCTGCGAGCATTACACAGGATTTTACCTGGGCCGAAGAAACCGGCAATGTATATTCAATTCCCGTCAGTCTTCTACCGCCTTTTATCGTCAGCGGCGAATGGCCATCTACTGTTTCGAACTCAGCTCCCATTTGGGTCAGAGGATCAACGACCCTTCTCATAGGCCTTTTGCTAAGCGAAGCGTCTCCTGTCAAAACACATTCGACACCTGCTCCGGCAAGTACCCCGGCCATCAAACGCATTGTCGTCCCGCTGTTTCCGCAGTCAAGATCGGAAGAAGGCAGTTTGAACCCTGCTTCCCCTGCTCCTTCTATGACCAGAGTCGATCCGCTCTGCTTGATATCGACGCCTAAAGAATCAAGGCATTTTAACGTAGATGCGCAATCTTCACTTGCGGCGTAATTCTCTATACTGCTCTGCCCTGATGCCATTGCCGCGAACATCGCAGCTCTGTGTGATATTGATTTGTCTCCGGGAAGATCGATCTTTCCTTTGAGCATGCGTGCTGATCCTATTCTCATCAAACCTATTCTATCCTGATTTATTCTGTCTTGTCCTGACTTGACAGAACCTTGCCTTACTGGCTACCTTTACTCTATCCTTTATTCATTGTGTCAAGTAATCTGGAACTAATATTGCCGAGTCGTATTGAATCCGTCGATGAGGCGGCAAGCAAGGCTGAGATATTTGCCCGTGAGAACGGTTTCGGGGACGATGTGGTCTCTGCGGTCGATCTTGCTGTGCGCGAGTCGGTCGCTAATGCTGTTAAACATGGCAATAAATTCGACGATGACAAATCTGTTGAGGTAACTCTCGAGGCCGTGGTAAACGCATTTTCGATCCAGGTACGCGACCACGGTACTGGTTTCACAATCACTGAGATCCCTGACCCGACCGATCCGGCAAACATCCTTAACGCCTCCGGCCGCGGTATATTGTTCATGCGGTCATTTATGGACGAAGTAGAATGGGTGAACCATGCCGAAGGCGGCACAATTGTGAAAATGATAAAAAGATCTTGATATGGCAGAAGATTGTGGACATTCTTTCTACAGTGTCATAAAATCTGCTTTTCATTAAGTTAAATAGACCTAAAATTAGGAGATAAACATGTCTGATATTACAATTTCGGAACGCCAGGCCGGTGATGTGACAATTCTCGATCTTGAAGGCAAAGTAACGATCGGTGAGGGCAGCGTCGCTCTGAGAAATGCCATTCGACGGCTCCTTGGCGAAGGAAAGAACAAGATACTTCTGAACCTCGGTTCGGTTGGCTACATTGATTCGAGCGGTATTGGAGAACTCGTATCCAGCTTTACAGCAGTGAACAAGGAGAACGGCACGCTCAAGCTTCTTAACCTGACCCAAAAGATCCAGGATCTGCTGGCAATAACCAAACTTCTCACCGTTTTTGATGTTTACGAGGATGAAGCGGCGGCGTTGGCCAGTTTTGAGTAAAAGACCTTTGGGCATCATTGATGGCCCATACGGTTCCGATTGATTTTGTAGAGGATAAAGGAAGAGACATTCCTTTATCCTTTAGCTCTTTTTGCGGCAGTTATCTTTGTAATACATCCCTTGTCCCCATCAATACATCTATTCCTTATTGAATTTTAACGATGAACGGGAGTAAATTGAATCTTGTGATGAACAAGTCCTTATTAACACTGACGGTCATATTCCTAGCTTTTTCAGCTACTGCCCTTGGTCAGGAAACCCCGGCGGGTTTCGACCTTGCGAATTATGGTGTAAGAATCCAGCCAGACAAACGTGTAATGGTCGTGTTGGCAACGATAGAAGCGGCGAGAACTGTAGATGCGAACGGAAATCCGGTCAAGGTCATCAATACTCCGCTTTCCTCTGCCGGGGACAAATTCCGCGATCAGCTAAACAGCGACCTTGCCGCGTTGGATGAAAAACTTCGTCAAAGGATCACTTCATTTCTGGTTCGTCACAAACAGACCCGGCCAAAAGCTACAGATGCCGAGATAGTTGCTCCGTTCATATCGATGGCATACACACTCAGTGACGTACCCGACCTTGCAGATCCGGTGGTTATGACCGACCTGCCCGGAAAATTGCTGGACGTGCTGGATTTTGCCCCGTTGGTACGAGACTTTTACAGGCTTTCCAGCTTTTCCGGAAATCTTAACGAGTATGTCAAAAACTATAATGAGGCAGCAGAATCCAGGTTAAAGCCTTCGGCAGGAGAGATGGTTAGAGATGTCCTGACCTATCTTAAAACACGGCCGCAGATCTATTTCAATGAACGAATAAAAACGGAAACCCAAAGAAGCGGCTCATCGAGAACTACATTGACCAACACCGAGGTACGCACACGCGAACGAAGGTTTGTCATCGTACCCGAAATGCTCGCCCCAACGGGAGTTGTAAATTTCGTTAACGTCAAAGATGAGTATTTCGTCGTTGTCCCGCCGGATGTGAATATTAGTTTTTCTGATGTGCGGCGAAGTTATCTTCAATATGTCATTGACCCTATTGTCCTCAGCTTTTCACGCGAGGTTACTGCGATCAGTCCTTCGGTAAAGGTCATGCTGGATCAACGTCGTAAGATCGACCCTTCAACCTCACCTGATGTTTATCTCGCAGTTTCACGTTCATTGGTGGCTGCGATAGACGCAAAACAGGTTGAGAACGAACGTGTCCAGATAGCCACTGAACAGTCTCGTAGAAAGATCGACCAGATGAAGACCGACGCAGAGAGGAAAGTCGTTTCTGGCGAACTGGAAACCCTGAAAAAGGAATTTTCTGATGAGACCGCTCTGCGTCTTTCTGAGGATTATGAAAAAGGCGCTGTTCTCGTGTTCTATTTTGCGGAACAGCTTCGCGGCATAGAGGAATCAGGCGTGGACATCACCGCCTCAATGCGTGAAATGCTGCTTTCGTTTGAACCTGCAAAAGAACGCAACAGGCTTGAGCAATATGCCGAGGCAAGAAATAGAGCGATTGCAACACGCGAGAAACGACGCGCTGAAGGTTCTTACGGGCCGATCATCATAGAAAACCCAGTAACGAATAAGCTTATAGAAGTGCAGGAGATCATAGCGGCAAAAGATTATAAACTTGCCGAAGCAGAATTGAAAAAATTGCTGGAAGCAAATCCCGGTGAACCGCGCATACATTTCAACATTGGACGAGTCTCCGGCCTGTCTGCTCAATCGATCGAAGATGAGGATGAACAGCAGGCAAAGCTGTTGGAATCAAAAGTAGCATATGAAAATGTGCTCAGAATAGCCGAGACGCAACAAGTTGACCGTGCATTGCTTTCACTCACATTTCTCGCATTGGGCAGATTGTATGAGTTCGCCGGTGATTCAAGCTACGCTGTTGCGGTTTATGATCGGGCTATAAGACTCGGTCCGATCGCCGGAGGCGGATATAACGAAGCCCTTTCCGCAAAACAGCGTATAATGAAGGAACAATAGATCCGTATCGGGGCTGCTGTATAACAATGCAGCCTCGACCCTTATTTCCGATCAATGGCAGAAACAAATTACCGCAGCGGCTATGTTGCCTTTATAGGCAGGCCAAACGCCGGCAAATCTACTCTTTTGAACCGGCTGGTAGGCGAAAAGATCGCAGCGGTCTCAAACAAACCCCAAACAACGCGTCATAAGATACAAGGTATCGTCTCACGACCCGAGGGTCAGATCGTTTTTATCGACACACCGGGAGTTCACAAACCCGGCCATCTGCTTAACCGCCGAATGATGGCCTCGGTAAACGATGCGGTTCTCTCGGTCGATCTGGTGGTGCTCCTTCGTGACGCAAGTGTTTCTACGGGCAATGGCGACCGTTTCGTGCTCGATCTAGTAAAACGCTCCGACAAACCATCGATCCTCGTCCTGAACAAAATAGATAAGATCAAAGACAAAAAACAGCTGCTACCTCTCATGGAGTTATATTCGAAGGAACATAACTTTGAAGAGATCATCCCCGTATCAGCTCTCAAGGGTGAGGCTCTAGACGCGATGATGACGGAGATCATCAAACATCTTCCTAAAGGCGATCCGATTTTCAGTGAGGACGAACTTACTGACCAGCCTTTGAGGATTATCGTCGCCGAAATGGTTCGTGAAAAAATACTGGCCTCAACAGGTGAAGAGATACCATACGTCACCGCCGTCCTGACCGAACGCTGGGATGAGACCGATCCAGACCAAACCCGCATCCATTGCGTCATTTACGTTGAAAGGTCTTCGCAAAAAAAGATAATCATCGGAAAAGGCGGGGCAAAGCTGAAATCGATAGGCATAGAGGCCCGAAAAGATATTGAAGCTCTTCTGGACAAGAATATTTATCTGCATCTTTTTGTAAAGGTCGTTGAGGATTGGCGTAATCGCGAACGTGACCTGGATGAAATGGGGATACAACAATAGCTATGAGTTCTACTTCCGCCCAGACCTGGTATTCACTCCATATCACTGTTTTACCTAAAGCCGCTGAGGCAATTGAATTTGCTCTGAACGAGCTTGATTCTCTCGGAACTGAGATCGATCATCTGAGAAAAACTGATGAAGATACGGTACGTGTTTCAGGTTATTTCAGCGAACCGCTGTCAGAAGACGCTGTTAATAATGCTCTTTTGTATTCTCTCGAAGTATATGGCCATGATGACAATTCCGTCATCGCTAAAGAGTGGGAAACGGTCGGCCAAACAGATTGGCTTGCCGAATGGAAAAAGCATTGGAAACCGACAACAGTTGGCCGCTTTGTCGTATCGCCGCCGTGGGAAGACCCTGCCGGTGAGTTTGTGATAAAGATAGAGCCTAACATGGCTTTCGGCACCGGAACGCATGACACGACCCGTCTTTGTCTTGATGCCATTGACCGTCTTTATCAGCCGAACGAGAGTTTTTTAGATGTCGGCACAGGAACAGGAATACTTTCTATCGCGGCGGCAATGCTTGTAAAAGCAAATGACCCCGAATCTGCACCTAAGATAACTGCCTGTGATAATGACACTGATTCTGTAACGATCGCGCGGGAAAATCTGGCACTCAATTCGGTCGCTTCATATATAGATCTGTATGAAGGGACATTGAATCCATCAACTCCTTCAGCCGATTTCGTCTGTGCCAACCTGACGCTTGATGTAATTGAACCTATTCTGCCAATGCTTCTGGAAAGATCACGCAGACTGCTTTTGCTTTCGGGAATACTTGCCGAACAAGAGCCGCAGATCAGACGAGCTCTTGAAAAGGAAGGTATAAATGATATTGATGTCGCTTACTCAGGAGAATGGATCTCTGTCGTTGTAGGGCGATAATGGGTTTGATCAATTATCTTTTTTTGTCTCGACCGCAGGAGGTATGTCGCCATCATCCGTGATCGTAATCAGAGGCTGACGCGGACTTGGCGGTTTTACTATTGACCGCAAAACAGGCGGCAAAGCGGGCGTTACAAAAGGGGCAGGTGAAAGCTCTTCTGTCCGCTTTATTATCGTTCCGCCACGACCGGCGACCCATACATTCCTTCCGCCGCGATATGCTATCGAAAGCAGAACTTTGCCGGTTATCCCAGATTGCGATTTCCACGTAACGCCGCCGTCATCGGTCACAGCAACAAGCCCTTGTTCCCCGACAGCGACAGCCGAAAACTTCCCGGCCGCTGCCACGGAAAAAAGATGTCCGGTAAATGGAGATTCTACATCTCGCCAGCTTAGTCCTCCGTCCTCGGTTTTCAGGATGATACCGTTCGAACCTACGATGAATCCGTTTTGGCCGTCATTGAATGATGCCGAATAAAGATTGTTTGTCACATGACTGGCGACTGAAGACCATACTTCGCCGCCGTCCATCGTAACAATGATCGTTCCTCTATCGCCGACGGCAACACCTGTCTTTTCGTTCAGAAATCTTACGTCCTCAAGCCACGAACGCGTAGGTGATGGAACGGTCTGCCACGAGACTCCAGCATTTTCCGAGGTCAGGATCGAGCCGTTTGCCCCAACTGCGAATCCGCGCGTGTGAGAGATAAAATGAACCCCGAGAAGATCATCTGTTGCTTCTGTAGCACCAGAACCCCAGCTTGATCCGCCATTGCTTGTGCGAAGAATTGTTCCTTTGTCACCAACTATCCATCCGCGCTGACCGTCAAAAAAGGATATGGCGTTCAGATTCTCGTTGGTGCCGGAAAAAACCGGTATCCATACGCGTCCGCCATCATTGGTTATCCAGACCTTGCCGTTCGATCCGGCAGCGACACCGACGCTGTTATCCAAAAATTGGATGTCATTGACGTCTTCACGCATACCGCCGGAAAGCCTCTGCCAGCTGTAGCCGCTGTCATCCGTCCTGACTATAAGACCATTGTCGCCTACTGCCCAGCCTGTGTATTTATCCGCAAAATGTACCGAAACCAGTCGCGGATTTGTTCTGACATTAAAAGGTAGCCAGCTTTTGCCGCCGTCAGCCGTGCGCCAAGCCATTCCGTTGGAATCGGTCATTGAACCATGCTCGGCGTCAGAGAAAGAAAGTGAGAAGAGATCGGCAGAGGTGAATAAACTTACGCGTGTCCATCGGCCGCCGCCATCATCGCTCCTGGCAAGACAGCCGTTTTTCCCCGCAGCAACTATCAGATCGCTGTATGGCATAGCCACGGCGTTTATCTGTGTCATGCCGCAGGGCATTGCCTTTTTCCAACTATCTCCGCCGGTATCACTGACCAATACGATACCGTTCGCACCGGCGGCTGTAAGACGCTGATTGTCATAAGCTGCAACGGCCTGAAGATTTTCTTCAGTTCCCGAGTTTTGTTCTGACCAAGTCGATCCATTATCAGTTGTTTTGAGAACACGCCCGTAAGAACCGACTGCCCAGCCGACCATCGGGTCGCGAAGAGCGAACGTAACATCCTGAAGGTGATCTTTGGTGCCGGACGCTGCCTGTTTCCAGGCTCGTCCGCCGTTCACCGTTAAAAGAATAGCTCCGCGTGCTCCGACGATGACCGCATTTCTCTCGTCCCTGACATAAACTCCGCCGAGCACACCGATCGTCGGCAACGATATCGGTTCCCAATTAAAACCGCCATTCACCGTACGAAGTGCAGTACCGTCGCTGCCTACAGCCAGTCCTGTGGACTTGTCAGACGCGAAATGGATGGCAGTAAGCGGATTTCCCTGCGGCAGAGGGTTCTGCCAAACCCAGCCTGGGCCGGTTCTCTGAGCAAATGTAGTTGAGAATAAAGCGAGTGACAGAATAACAAGGAAGAAACCAGAAAGACGGAAAGACAAGGAAATATCTAAATAGACTGAGCGGAAAACGCAAAAAGGAAAGCACAAAGACCTAAGGATCTCCTTGTCTCCTTGTCTCCTTGTCTCCCTGTCTTCCTGTCTCTTCATCATAAATCCACGACACCAATGTCCAGCACGGCGTCTTCGAGCATCCCAGCATCGACTCTGCCGTCGCCCGCTATTTTCCTTGCCGTCTTGTCCACTATTTCCTGTATCTCGTGGCCGGCGTGGCCTTTTATCCATTGCCAGTCTATCGAATGTTTTGCAGCCGCCTTGTCCAGACGCGACCACCAGTCGTGATTGGTCTTGCGTTTCCACGTTCCGCCCATCGTTTCAACAACATAGCGTGAATCGGACAATATTTTCACTTTACACGGCTCTTTCAGATTTTCAAGGCCAAGCGCCGCAGCCGCGATCTCCGCCTGCTGATTGGTCGCGTTTCCAAGATATTCGCCGAATGCCTTCCAATATCCCTTGAAACCAAGCATGGCGACCGCCGCCGCACGCGGATTTCCCTTGCCGTTGCCAAGACTTGAACCGTCACAGACTATTGTTACGTTCTTCACTTAATTACCTAAGCTGCTTTGATTGATTACGAACAAATAAATAGGCTTGAGCGACAAGCCATCCGACGATAATACTAGAAAGAACCGCAACAGCAATGTTTGCAATTACTCCAGACCAAATATATTGATCGAGATGAGCTATGGTTCCAGATTCATGCATTAAAAATGGAAAGCCATAGGTCTCATAACAATCGAAACATATCCTTACTGAGCCGTTTGGATTGTATCGATTCATCATGGCAGAACGCACATTCATGAAAAACCAGAAAAAAATTGTTCCACATACTCCAACAAGAAATGATGGGTGCCTGAACGAATCCATATTCTTCTCTACGATCAGTTTTAAAACATAGCCTGCAACGAACGCTGTAAAAACCCAGATAAAAACATTGATAGCGAAAGCGAGATATTCAGACAGCCCGCCGCAAGGAAAGCACGTCCCCTCATAAAATGAGGCAATAGGGAAGCCCCAGGAAAACCCTGAATGAGTTCCCCCAAAATGAGAAAGACCATTTACCTCATAGTACTTATTGGTTTCGATCTGATAGCTGCGAATATTCAGAGCTATAAATATCGCCGTTACCGACAGCGATCCGGCCAGAAACGCTATATGTCTGATCAGCTTCATATTCTCTCCACGGTTATCTCATTATCCATATACCCTTCAAAAGTATCATCATGTGAGATGACAAAAAGCTGGTTGAAGTGGGTTATGCGGCCGATCTGCATTGCCAGATTTTCGCGGCGTTCGGCGTCCATGTTGGTTGTCGGTTCATCGAAAAAGGCGATGCGGATGTCAGAAAGCTGTTTCAAAAGGGCAAGGCGGACGGAAAGTGCCGCCGCCATCTGTTCGCCGCCGGAAAGGTTTGCAAAGGGGCGTTCATAACCGCCTTCTTCGAGGACGATGCCGTAATCGTCATTCCATTTCAGCGTTGCCTCGGCATTTCCGGCTATGTCGCGAAAAAGCTGATTTGCCTCGACCGAAACGTGCCGGACATAGTTTCGGGCAACCAGCGGCGCGGCCTCTTTAAGAGTATCACGAATAAAAACCGTCGTTTCCAGTGTTTTTTCAAGCCGCTCGCGTTCGGCCAGTTCGGCTACAAGCTCCTTGCGTTTTTCTTCTATCGCAGAAATGGCTTTTGCAAGCTCTGCCAACCGCTGACGTGCCGTTTCCAGCCTGACACTAAGCCCTGCGTGTTTCTTTTGCACTTCCAGAAGCTCTGCCCTTGCCGCAAGATGCCGCTCGCGGTCATATTCACCCTTCAAGGTGTCAAACTCTTTTTCGGCGATCAGGAGTTTTTCTCCGGCATTCACAGCTGTTGTCTTTGCTAACTCATGTGCCGCCTCAAGCTCAGACAGACGACGAGCCGCGACTTCGGAAATAAGGAACTGCTTATTAGCCTCAGCCGTTTCGTCACGAGAGCGGGCAGCGGTTGCCCATTGTCCGTCAAGGTCGGTGTATTTGCCGAGCTCATCGCTTAGGCGTTTCGTCGTGGCGGACAGATCCTTTATCTCGGCCTCGACAGATGAAAGAGACGTCTTTATCTCCGGTTCGCGAACAAGTTCCTTTTCTAGCAGCATGATCCTGCCGCGAGGATCGCCTAAGGACGCGAGCCGTTTCTCTGCTTCGGACAACTCAGCAGCCGCCTTATCTGCATTTTCAGCCTGCCTCTGCAAAGCGTCGTATTCTTCACGAAGCCGTTTCCCCTCTTCTTTGATCTCACGGGAACGCTCTGTCAGCGGGTCGATCTTCGCCTGAAACGTCTCCGCATTGCGTAGGGCTTTGACGCGAACAGATAAAGCCTTTTCTTCCACCTCAAGCGTTTTTATACTTTCTTTCAGCTCATCGAACTGCGTAGAGAGAAATCCTTCCAGAGTTTGACCCTCTTTCAGATTAAGGCATCTTTCAGAGAGTATCGGACACAGGCCGTTGCGAACCTCGCTTTGGAACTTCTCATCACGTTCAAGCGTTGCCCTGAGCCTTGCAAGCTCACTCGCTATTTCTGTCTCACGTTCCAACTGCCCTGAGAGATCCTTTGCCTCAGCGGCTTTTTCGGTCGCCTCGGTCAAAGCGTCACGGTTCTTTGTAAAAGCTTCACGCAAAGCAACAAGTTTTTGATCAAGACTTTCCTTCTGCCGCAACGCGGTCTTTATCTTTGCCGATTCTTCACGCAGTTCACTGATCCTTTTTTCCAGGGTTTCTTGTTCACTTACCTGAGGACGCAGCATCTCGATCTCTGATCGCGAATTCTGTATTTCATCAAGCCGCTGTCGCAGATGTTTATCTTCGGCATGAACCTTTGAGGATGAAGCCTCAATTTTTGAAAGCTCGCCACGCAAACGGTCACGCTCTGATCGGTCTTTTTCCAGCATTTCGAGTTGTTTGACCGCTCCGACGTATCGCTCGGAATCAGCCCGCAAAGCCTCAAGCCTGTCAGAGGCATCTAAAGATCGCCTTAATTCTTCTTCGCTCTGTTTTAGTATCAAGCTGGCACGATCCGTTTCGGCTTTGGCGGATTCAACCTTTTTTTGAGCCGAAAGCAAACCATCTGCTTGTTTATCAAAATGGATAAGAACTTTCTCTGTCTCTTTTATCTCATCGGCCAGAGATCTGCTTTCTGTCTCAAGGCTGGAAATTGCGCCTGACAACTCCTCATGCTCTTTCTTCACTTCATCTGCCATTGACAGTTCGCCCTCAGAACGAGCGATACGTTCGCGAATGTCTCTGATCCGGTTATCTATGAACCTTTGGGTCTTCAGAAGCTCTTCAGCACTCCGGCGATATTCCTCAACCTTTAGAAGTGTATCGAAGGTACGTTTCCGTTCTGTGGCTGTCGCAAGAAAGATCGCCGTGAACGTACCCTGCGGAACTCCGATAGCATGAGTAAAAAGCGATTCCAAATCGGTTCCCGGTTCAACGCCAAGATGCTGCCACAAAAACCGTGTAACCTCTTCTTTCTTATCCGCGATGCGGGTTTTCAACGCCGGGTCGGTGACATAATATCCTGTGCCCGTGTCGCGATATACTAGGTAATCGCGTCCGTCAAGGCCGCTTTCAAAGGTAACCCGGACCGAGCCTTTCTTGGCTCCCCGACTAACAAAATCATCTTTTTTGTAATTAAGAAGATCGAACAAAGCCCAGGCTATCGCCTCGATAATAGTGGTCTTTCCGGCGCCGTTCTCTCCGGTTATCGCTGTAGTCCCAAGGGAAAACTCGAACACCGCCGAGGCGTGCGATTTGATATTCTCTATTTCGAGCCGCTTTATATGCATTGTGCGTTCGTAAAACTGCAACTGAAATTAAGATTTTAGTTCAGCCATTGAGAAAAGCTAAACGTCAGAGCCCGATTTGCTTTTGATACGCATCGTGCTATTCGTTTATTAAGAGGGCAGACAAAAGATGAAAATAGGAAATGGTGAACCTGTCATAGCGGTACTGCATTCGCCGCGTGAAAAACTGCTTGGAATATTGGACGAGATATCAACCGCAGGCATATCGCTACGGGCGATCGACCTGTCGTATTTTGATGACTGGTGCGCTGCTATAACAAACGACGAGCCTTATCTGCCGATGAGCGATTATTTTGTTCCTATGTGGCGGGTAGAGAGAGTAACGCGTGACGAAAGCAGTTCCGGAATTGCCTCAATGGCAGAACTTTTCGAACAAAGAACCGGACGAAGTCTGGGTGAATTTTAATTAAAGAGCTTATGGCGGCGGGTCACTCTTTTTTCGCAAGACCTATACTTCCGCGAACGGTCTGTAAAGTGACGTTTGCTTCCCCTTCGCCGCAGGTTCCTACGAAGGTACGACTTCCGGGCATATCGGTCTTTTGAGTTACTGAGATCGGAAATGCGGTTTGAAATGACCCGAAACCATATGACGCATTGAATCGTGCAGATATGTCTTCCGGCAGAGTCATCAGGATAGATCCGTTCGATGTCTTGAAGGAATACACGCCTCCGGGCAATAGCTTCCCATCATAGGTCAACGACCCAGAGATCGAATTTACCTGCAATTGGCGATAAGAGACCTCACGAATGGATATACCCCCGCTTGCGGTCTTGGCACGGAAAACATCTCCTACCTGACCCGATTCGACACCTACCGCTGCAATATGTCCTGTCGTGCTTTCCAGCGAAACAGTTCCGCCCGAATTTTCCAGCAGCAGATTTCCTTGATACGTAGTTGCCCTAACGCCTCCGGTGATATTCCGCATCAGAATGTTTCCTTCGACGATTTTCACCTCAGTTCGGGCAACCGAGTCGATCACCACATTGGTCGAACGGCCATCTATCGTTAAAACTGAATCCGTGGGAACATCCATCTCGATCTCATCAGCCGAAATACATTCATTTCCTGTTGTGTTGTCACTTCGTGTGACCCATACCCAACTTGGAAGATCGCTTGACTTGTCCCGTTCCAAAACTCGGAATTGAAATTTCATTCCGCCGCGAACAAACACCCTAACCTCGCTTCTAGCCCATCCGTTAACCTTTACCGATGCCTCGCCAACACATAGTTTTATATTCGCTTTAGGCCCAACGGCAATACTTAGCTCGCTATCCTCGCGCACGGAACGCGATCTGAACACACTGGTTACCGTATCAGGGACCCTTGGAGGACCTGACGGAGGGCTCGGCGGCGATAACGGTGGAGCCTGCTGTGCATCAACAACAAATGTAAATGCCAGCATCACTGCAAATAGAGCCAATATTGATCTGTTAAGATATCTCTTCAATTCTTTGCTAATAGTTAGTCCCTTCTTAAAAAATCTATTTGAGACTTGCCATCAATTCATCCCGACGGCCAACTGAATTAAGCAGGTCTATCTTGTCCTGATAAGCCCCGTATAGAACCTGCTGAGCAGCTCTGTTATTCGGATCTTTAGCAACGACCGCTCGCATTCGCCTGATTGCGTCGTCCACCAAGGCCATATCCCGTTCAAAAGCAATACGTGAGGCGGGCGGCAGCACAACGTCCTTACTGCCTTCAACTGCAGAATTAAGATCAGCGATCGTATTTATATAACTTTCCTCACCCGGGATATACCTTGCCGTAATGACAGTACTTGCGTCAGGTCTCGTGCGCGGCACCTGTCGACGAGGAACATCCGCTGTTACCGGCCTTAGCTGTTCCGCTTCAGTATCTTTCTCTATCACCTTGGGGCCGTGTTCACTCTCTACGACCGTCTGCGGTATAGCATTTATTGCTGCTTCCTTTTCAACGGCTTTCGGTGTGGTCTTTTTTGCGATATCTGGCAAAGTTTCTGTTTCATCGGTATGCAGACCCCAGAATACCGTTCCGGCAAGAACAAGCACTATAAGCCCTGCCGCGGCCGACAAGGTCGGACTTAAGAATGACGCAGATATCTTGTCAAAAAGTCCGGCAAAGAAAGGCTTTCGTATATTCTCTTTTTCTAGTGATTCATTGATGCTTGCCCACAAACGCTGTGTCGGCACCATCGAGTTCATCTCGCCATCCAGTACCGAGAAGACAAGGGCATTTTCCTCTTCGGCCTGTACCAGCAGCAGCGAGCAATCCTGACAATCGGAAATATGGGTCGAGACCGCTACCGATAACTCGGGCGTTACCTCTCCATCCAGAAAAGCCTGAATGGTACCTATATCGACACAATTTCCTTTCATAACGTCTCCTTCCCTGTCTTTCCGTAAAACCTGAGGAACTCCTGTCGTGCCCTGGCGACATAGGTTCCTATACTGGCTTCGTTCAGCGAAAGACTCTCTGCGATCTCCTTGTAAGAAAGCCCCTGTTGTTTAAGCATCAGACAGCTTCTCAATGGTTCGCGAACGCGGCATAACGCCCTGTTTATCTCATTTATACCGGCCTTTTCCTCAAATTCCGCCTCTACAGAAACGGCATCGTTAGCCATTGTTTCTTTGACGTAATTCTCGTCCCTTGTGTTCGCCCTTATATTCCCTCGCACGGCGTTTTTAGCAAGGTTTAGAGCAACTCGGATCAGCCAGGGCCGCAGCATTTCCTGATCTTTTATCGAATCAATATGCTTGTAGAGCTTAATGAAGGTTTCTTGAGTGACATCCTCTGCCAATCCGGCATCGTAAACGACAGATCTCGCGGCACGGAACACAGTTCGATGGTACAGCGTAAAAGCCTCCTCAAACTCAATATTTTCCGTGGCCTTTACTGCCGCTAACTGTTCGGACATTGAGTCCACTAATATTTCCGTCAACTTGCCCATTTTTAGCATTCGAAAATGCCCTTCGTAAGAGAATACACCACGAAAAGCATTCTTGTGACACATTTGACACGTCAGATCCGGTAAATGACCGCCCTTGCGGCGATCTCAGCCGGTAATTCCGCATCCGGGAATGTAGAAACAAGGAATATAGACGCGTTTTTACGTATTTCGTCCAAACCATCAGGCAAACCGCTGCCGACATTCTCGACCCAAGTAGGCTCGATAACTGCCAGCCTTCGCAAGCACTCATGAATGTGGTCGGAACCCATGCCGATGATACCCGGTGCGGATCCTGCCAAAAATGTTACTTCCGCCTGGATCTCACCAAAGTGATTCAGAAGCGCCGCCGTCCTCCTAACGGCGGCCTCAAAACGTTCCGAACGGAGAGGCTCGTCGCCTTCCTGTTCGGCGTTGAGTTTCTCACGGATGGTCATATCGGGCCTTTCCGTCACAGGAACGCGATCATCCAATATAATAACTACCTTTTTATCATCCTCAGCGGCATATTCACGGACCATCAGGTTCTGCGAACGAGCCGTGGCTTTCCAATCAACAAGCCTCAGATCGTCGTTGGGCAGATAACTGCGTAAAGCAAGCAGATCTTGTCCGCTACCGCGTTTGTTTACTACGATCTTCCCCGCATCCATAGCCATCTTCTCGATCCTACCTTCTATCGGTTCGCGTCGGGGAAACACGACCAGTTCGGTCTCTTTCGCAGGAAGCCGACGACGATGTCGAAAGAAAGCGAACGGAAAACGCGTCGATATTTCAAAATCTTTTATTAAAAAACGTCCACGCTCAGGAAATACGTGTTCCGAGCGTCGTTCCGATGTCCTGTCACGGGGAATATGCGAGAAATAATCCAACGTTCTGCGAAGAACCGGAGCTCTTGAAAGGCGTTTTGCGATAAAACCGGGCAGCAGGCCGCGAAGTTCGCCCGCCGTGACAGATTCTTCCCGCTTTTTCCCGCGAACCTCAGCAACGACCGAAAAGCTTGGGAAAATGCGTTTGCGATTCTGAAGACTGACATATATCGGCGTAGGCTCACCGGCAAAGATCGTTTCAGGAAAACGCATCTTTACGTCAACCTTTTTCAGCATCAATGCACCGGCAACAAAACCGATGATCATCGCGGCGGTCAGAAAAGACAGGATAAGGAACAGTAGATTATTTCCTGTGTTCCAGGCTGAAAATCCGACGATCAGCAACAGACCGAACATTACGGCTCCGCCCATTGTAAACTCGAACGGAAGATTTAGCTGAGATGCTTCCTTACTCGCATTTCGGGCAAGCGGCGGCACGACAAAGATGAGAATAAGCAGGACAAAGATCAGCGAAATGGCTGCCGCCGCGGCTGCAAGCCGGGTCTGCTGCGTGCGGTGAGCATAAACTGTGACCGCAGAGAGGATCCCGCCGCCGATCAGCACAATAGCGCCGAAAACTACACCGCGAAGGTCACGAAGGCGAAAAAGCTGGCGGAAACCCTGTATATTCACGATCCCTGTAAATTATCCGCTCAAGCGGGCTTTATCAATAATCTGCCAGTGTAATCAATTCTGTTGAAAAGCGGCTTGGGACCATGTATGGCGGCAAAATATTCATCTGTTGCCTCTCTTGAGCCGCGCCAGTGGCCATAGTCGTCTATGATCATAACACCGCCCGGGACAAGTCTCGGATAAAGATGTTCCAGTTCATGCTTGGTCGATCCGTACCAATCGGTATCCAGCCTCAGAAGGGCGATCTCTTCGCGGATAGACGCCGGAATGGTCTCCTCCACCTTACCTTTAACAAAGACAAGTTTATCCTCAGGATAGCCGGTTTTGGCCATATTAGCTCGAACGTCCGATTCATCGGCGTAACACCACATTCCGGTATTCTTTTCATCCGCCGCAAGAATGTCGGTGGCTGTTCTCCCGTCAAATTGCCGGTCTTTGACCGAGGGTTCGGTCATCCCCTCGAACGTGTCACAAAGATATAGCTTGCGTCTCGTATCTCCCAACGAATGCAGAACCTCTGCCACCGCCATCATGCTGCCTCCGCGCCAGACGCCACATTCAACGATAGCTCCATCCGGTGCTATCTGGTTATCAGAGATATATCTGGCAGCATTGATAAGGGCAACTACCCTTTCCGGCCCGGTCATCGTGAACTGTCGAACCTTCGCATAAACGGCTCTTTCGTCCTCGGTGAGGTCTGGCGGCAGGTCATCCGGATTATTTTTATGACGAATTATATCGAGGCCTAGTCTGTTAAAGGTCTTTTTTAATGTGGTTTTCATTTACTCGTCATCAAAGTGGAACGGGTATTCCGTGTAGTATCTCCGTCAAAAGATTTTCGGCCTCTTTTGTTTTTTGACGGATACCGGCCGTCCGCGAACCGATCATTAGCCTGTGGGCAAAGCAAGGCACCACAAGCTGCTTTATGTCATCGACGATGCAGTAATCACGGCCTTCGATAAATGCCAGAGCCTGAGCGGAACGGAAAAGAGCGAGGGAGCCTCGCGGGCTTACGCCAAGTTCGATAGCGTCATGCTTCCTTGTTGCCTCGACGATCTTGAGGAGATACTCAACCAGGTCGTCATCAACTCTAACGGCTGCGACTGACTCCTGAGCAGCTATGATCTCATTCAAGGTCATTACAGACTGAATAAGATCAAGCGGATTAACATTTTCCCTGTCTTTTAGAATAACTCGTTCGTCCTGAAGGCTTGGATATCCTAGATGCAGCCTTAATGCAAACCGGTCAAGCTGTGATTCGGGCAGTGGATAAGTACCGTGATGCTCTGTCGGATTCTGTGTCGCAATGACCATGAAGGGCAACGGCAAACGTCGCGAGATGCCGTCAACCGTCACTTGCTCTTCAGCCATCGCCTCCAAAAGAGCGGATTGCGTTTTTGGCGTAGCGCGGTTTATCTCATCAGCCAGAACGATATTGGAAAAGATCGGTCCAGGCTTCCATTCAAATTCTCCGCTGCCCTGATTGTAGATAGAAAGTCCGATAACGTCGGACGGCAAAAGATCTGATGTGAATTGTATCCTTTGAATTGAAAGATCAAGCGAACGAGCTATTGCATTTGCAAGCGTGGTCTTGCCGATGCCGGGAACATCCTCGATCAAAAGATGGCCACGCCCGAACAAGGCAACTAGAGACAGCCGCACAATATTGGATTTTCCACGGATGACAGTTTCTACAGCCGTCCGCAGTTCAGCTATTTTCGATCCAACATCCACAACTCCTTCCGGAGCCGCAGTGCCCGATTCTGATTCAGTCGTTATCCAGTCTCTCATTTATTTCAGATACGATGAGGCCAAGGCAAACAGGTGAATTGTCCTTGCATCTATTATTCTACAAGATATCGGATGCCAATCACATTATAAAGTTTGCGTCCTTACAGCAAAACTTGGCTTTTTTGACCGCCAAAACTATTACACGGTCATTTTTTACCGTTGCAAAGGTTGGGAAATTTGCATTACAGATGCAAAACCAACTAAACTTTTGGAACCGAAACCGTTTGCGTTCGTGTTTGATGCTCAGGAGAAAATAGTGAATATTATGACCTTAAGAAGAAAACTGAAAGACCAGCGAGGCTTTAACCTGATCGAACTGATGATAGTAATTGCCATCATCGGGCTACTTATCAGCGTCGGTGCCATCGGCTGGGGAGCGATGACAAGGGCCGGCAACGAGACCGCTGCGGCGCAAACCTTGGACCGCATTAGAACCTATCAGGCACAATACGCAGCTCGTAACCGAGGCACTTTTGGAAATTTTGACGATCTGGTCCGTGTTTCGGGTCTGGATGAGAATTTTACGGGGGAACGCCCCGTTGTAAACGGCTATATATTCACAATGACCGTGGAAGAGCCTACGGACGCGCGTCCGGGTTTTTTCTCAATTAACGCAGATCCACAGGTCTCTGAGGGGCTGACAGCGACGGGAACACGTCATTTTTATACTGATTCGTCCATTGGCACGATAAAAGCCACAGATGAGAATCGTCCGGCAAAAGCTGATGACAAGTCAATGTAGGCTTTTTGCCGTCTTAGCTCAGTGGTAGAGCACTCGCTTCACACGCGATAGGTCAGAAGTTCAAATCTTCTAGACGGCACCATTTAGAACAAATGAAAAAGGCGACTCTGCTAAATAGAGTCGCCTTTTTACCGCTTATGCCAAGAGAACTTAAGCTCGTTCCCAAAGTTCTATGATCTCTCTGTTCAAAACCAACGAAAATTCCATCCCCGGCTTTTTCGGTTTGTCACGCGGTGTCGGAGCCGGTTTGGGCGGCTTTTTATCTCCACCCGGTTTTACGTCCGGTGGCGGCCGCTTTGGCGGAGTTTTGGGCGGATCTTTCTGTGCGTATGCAGACAGAGATAAAACCCCTGCAAACATAAGACAAAATGCTATTTGTTTTAAAAATCTCATTTTATTAACCATCCTCTTTCTTCCTCTCTGATCAGACGCATTCGGGGAAGAGGGAAAGAGCGTCGCCTTTATCTTAGGCAAGCTCGATGCCAAAGACCTGAATAAGACGTAAAATGCGGGTTTATAGTTGGTAAACAAGTTTCGAGCAGTGAGGGTTACTTACAAAACTTTACGTTTTCGGTAATTTTCATACGAAAACGTCAATTTAGCAAGTGTTTTTAAGCTAAATCTTGGTATAATCCAGCTAATATGGCCAATTCCGCGACCGGTTCTGACCGATTACGGGCTATCCTCGTGATCGTTGCCACTGTAGGCACCATCGTTTTCAACTGGCTGGCCGCCACCGG
This sequence comes from Acidobacteriota bacterium, assembly GCA_019639215.1. Lineage (GTDB taxonomy): Bacteria > Acidobacteriota > Blastocatellia > Pyrinomonadales > Pyrinomonadaceae > OLB17. Next base: position 11,290 of record JAHBSH010000023.1, on the reverse strand, counting down.
CAGGCTAGGCGGCATTACACCCGGTTTTATATCTGACCGTTATGCTACGCTGATCACTCCCGCCGATTACGCATTCACCATCTGGTCTCTTATTTACCTTGGAACAGCGGCATTCAGCGTGTATCAGCTTTTGCCAGCCAACATGGTACGGATGAGAAGCCTGCGTTCTCTCTACATCGGCATATGCTCTCTCAATTGCGCATGGCTTTATTTTTGGCTTGGCGGGCGTTTGGACATTTGCCTTATTATCCTTTCGGCGATGTGGCTGATCCTTATTTTCATAAATTTTCGTTTTCGCAACGCGGATACCCTCAGTGAATATTGGATGGCAAAAGCCCCGTTCAATCTCTATCTGGGTTGGATGACGGCCGCATGGGTGCTGAACCTCGCGGTACTGCTGGCATCAATGAACATAGAGCTTTCTACTCTAATGTCCGCGTTTATCCTTATCCTCTTCGGAGCAGCAGCTATCGGGCTTAGAACATGGCTGGATGCCCCGCTGACCGCCCTTGCTGCAGCATGGGCTGCAGCAGCGATCGGTGTACAGCAGAGCGGGAAAACAGGGGTCGTCGTTGCCGCCGCGATCGTGACGATCGCTTGTCTGATAGCATCACTGACCTTCATATTACGTTTGCCTACAAGAAAAGCAGTGACCGAATAACCAGCAGTAAATAATGAACAACGGAAAGATCTGCATATCTGTCTGTGCTTCGACGGTTGAGGAGCTTTTAAAGAAAATGGCCCTCGCCAATGAGACAGCCGATATCATCGAAGTGCGCTTTGATTGCCTGTCGCCTGCCGAATTTGACCCGCAGGGACAATTACCGCCCGAAGTTTTAGAGAAAATATTAGCTGCAACGCGGAAACCGATCCTCACGACCTTTCGGACAAAAGATCAGGGCGGAAGACGCGATCTTTCTGATGAGGAAAGGAAGAATTTCTGGAGCAAAGGTTATGAAACCGACCTCTGCGACCTGGAAGAAGATATCGTCGAAGATTCATGGTACTGGCTCTGGGGAAATCGTATCTGTTCATATCATGATTTCTCCGGCACGCCGAATAATATTGAATCGATATTTGACCGGCTGGCAAAAACCGATGCAGAGATAATCAAGATCGCAGTTCAAACCAATGACATAACCGAAACAATATCAGTATGGAAGCTGATTGGTCACGCCAGGCAATATCGGCAAATAAGCCGTCCAAAGGTTATCCCGATCGCGATGGGCGAACCGGGCAAATGGACACGAATTCTCGGTCTTGCTCACGGTGCTTATCTAACATATGCCTCGCTTGAAACCGGCAGCGAAACAGCTCCGGGGCAGGTCACGGCTGATGATCTGATAAATGTTTACAAAGCAAAAGAGATAGACGAAAGCACTGAGATATTTGGTGTGATCGCGGGCAATACAAGCTACTCGATGTCGCCCTACATCCACAACGCGGCGTTCGGAGCCGCAAATATGAACCGTGTCTTTGTACCGATGCAGGTTGGAAATATAGATGAGTTCATGCGGCGAATGGTAAAGCCCGAAACACGCGAAATAGAACTTAACTTTCGCGGATTTGCGGTCACCAATCCTCACAAACAAACGGTCATCAAGTACCTTGACGAGATCGACGCAACTGCCGCCGCCATCGGCGCTGTGAACACGATAAAAATAGCTGACGGCAAGCTTTATGGATACAACACAGACGCCGTCGGGTTTATCGAACCGTTGAAGGCTCGATTCCCTGACCTCAAAGGTGTAACGGTCGCCATGTTTGGTGCAGGCGGCGCCGCAAGAGCATGTGTTTACGCATTGAAACAAAACGGAGCAGATGTAACTTTATTTGTTCGCGATACGGCAAAGGCCGCCGCCCTTGCGGATGAGTTTGGGATCGAAACCAGAGGTTTGCCGTCAAAAGATGCTGGTTCTCCGCTTGCCGATTTTGATATACTTGTGAATGCTACACCGCTTGGCACGAAAGGTGTGGACGAGAATAGGACTGTCGCATTCGCCCAACAATTAAGCACGGTCAAACTGGTTTACGACCTTATCTATAACCCTACCGAGACACTATTGATACGTGAAGCAAGAAAAGCAGATGTTCACATCATTGGCGGCCTGGAAATGCTGATCGAACAGGCTGAACAACAATACAGGATATGGACCGGTAGTTCCGGAGCCGGTTCGGTAATGAGAGAAGCCGCCCTGAAAAGACTCAAACAATGAAAAGACCCGCAAATCCCGAGGCATTGAATTGTCCTAACTGCGGCGGTGCTGTCATGAGCGACCGCACGCAATGCGAATTCTGTAAGTCCAGACTTAAAACGGTAGGCTGCCCGTCATGTCTCGGCCTTATGTTCCTCGGCTCAAAATTCTGTAAACACTGCGGCAAAAAGGTCACCGCCGTTTCGGTCGTTGAAGAAAAGGAGACAGGAAGTTGTCCGCGTTGTAAATTGCCGATGCACCTTATCGAGATCGGCGATGTGAAGATACGTGAATGTGTGAAATGCGGCGGCTTTTGGTCAGACAATGAAACATTTGAAACGCTTTGCGCCAACAGCGAACAGCAAGCAGCAGTTCTGGGTTTCATCGGCAGCGAAGCTCATCCTCAGGCTCATCCGGCAATTATTTCTTATGTACCATGCCCTGACTGCTCAAATTTGATGAACCGGAGTAATTTTGCACGGACGTCCGGCATTATCATCGATATGTGCAAGGGACACGGAATATGGTTCGACGCCGACGAATTGCCAAAGATCATCACGTTCATCAATGAAGGCGGGCTTTCGCGTGCACGCGAAAAGGAAAAAGCTGACCTGGAATATCAACGGTCACGGCTGCGTGAAGAAGAAAGACGTGTGGCAATGATGGAACGTCGTTCTGGCGGCGGTCGATTCGACAATACTCAAAGTAACAGCACGGGCTCGTTCATAAAAGGAGTAATTGATCTGTTCTTCAGCTGAGCAACTGGTTCCGGAACACTCATATAAGAACACCTTCTTCGATTTCCCAAGTAAAAGGGGCCGGAACGGTTTTTAGTGTTTTTAGCTTATCGAGTTTAAACTTATACTGGGTTTCTTTCCCTTTGCCGTCATCGTCTACCGCACCTTCGCTCCTGATCGCTTTACCCGTTGAAAAATTATAGCTGCGGCTACTGATCTCGCCGGTATTTCTGCGTATGTGATTATAATCTAACCCGATCAAGACAAACTCTCCGTTCTGAAAACGAAATTTGTAGGTTCTGTTCGACATGCTCCACGAGCCTGCTGAGTAAAATTCTTCGATGAGGATATGCAGCACACCTTTTTCGATCTTTGCCTCTTGAAAAGGCTCGGTCATATTCGGGGCATTGGGAAGGACAATTAAGGTGTTGCTCTGCTCCTTTAACGTGTAGCCGCCGCCCTTGTTTCCGAACGCGATAGCCAGGATACGCGGGTTTGTATCAAACTCAGAGGAGCCCAAGCCTTCATTCTCATACAAAAACTTTTTGTCCGTGCCTTGTAGAACCAGAACACAATCTGCCAACCGGTCGCCGTTCAGATCACCATCTACTTTAGAAACAACCTTGAAACCCTTCGGAGCGAGATCCTGACACGTTGCGGAAACAGCCTTTACTGTCGGATGATCAGTTTCTTGCGGAAGATTCCATGGAACGTCGTCGTCCTGAGCTGAACCCTGGACCGCGCCAAATACCATCAACAGCAGAAACAAACATTTCTTCATATGCTCACCCGGACCAAAAACACGATGGTCGATATCAATGATCAGACGCTGTTTTTGCTCTGAATTTGCTGGAATCGATCAGCGCGGAGTTTCTCTACTCCGTTTCAAATCCCGCTTCTTTCCATGCCTTGAGGCCGCCGTCAAGATGAGCGACATTGTCGTAGCCCATATCTTTTAACGTTTTGGCGGCCAGGGCAGAGCGTCCACCCGATGCACAGTGAAGGATGATGCGTTTGTCCTTATCAAATTCAGGTTTGTGGTAGGGCAGCGTTTCATCGGCGTAAAACTCCAGCATTCCGCGAGGAGCGTGAACCGAACCGGCGATCTTTCCGTTCTCTGCCAGTTCCTCGCTTTCGCGGATGTCTATAATAACAACATCGCCGGACGACAACTCTTCTTTTACTTGTTCAGGTGTCAGATTCTCTATTTGCTCTTTTGCCTCTTTTACAAGGTCTAACGCTGATCTTTGGCTCATATCATTCTCCTTCAGCTTTTAATATTGCCTGGAATAACAAGGCAGGCGTTCCGCCTTATCTTTTGACCCGACATTGGTCACTCACTTCGTGACAGTTTCTATGCACCGCAATCTTGAATGAAAAAGCCATTCTCGTCAACACTATTTTAACCTCTCAAGTTTTCCCTTACGTTTGACTATATTCTTGTAATCCCATTGCACCTCTTCTGATTTCTTGAGCCAGCGTTTCAGGTCTTTTTTGTTTATTTCCGAAAGGGAGTTGTAAAAGATGGAGGCGTCCTTGAACTTTCCGCCTTTTTTGTCAAATGCATCTTCTTCAAAATCGGCCCCGCTCCAAAACATCAGTCTTAGACCCGCTTTTTGCTTGCTATAACCAACTATCGGGTTCCCATCCAAAAACCATACCGGATGACGATGCCATATCTTGTTTTCGGCCTCGGGCAGATTCTTGGAGATCTCATCTGCAAGCAGTCGGCAAATAGAACTATATGGTTCTTCCTGCAAGTCGTTGTATTCCAGTATGTCTTTCGAAGTTGTATTTTTCATATCAGCCCTATTTTTACAGTGTCGACAACAGTTCCTCCAATTGATCAAGGCCAGCCGTAAAGCCTTCACGAAATCCCATCTCGATTATTTTTTCAAGGTCCTCAAGCGTATCGAAGCTTAGCCTTATATCAACGATTGTTCTGTCTTCCATGGCTGTAAGCAAATTCTCCCATAGATTATCCGGAAAATCGGGGTTCATGGCTCCGTTCTCATCGCAAAAGCCGTCACGTGCGGAAAATGATCGTTCGGGATCTATTTCTTTGTAATTAACGATGCTCCAGTGTCTGTCGCCTTCGGGACTGACCATTGCATACAACCAACTGCCGCCCTCGCGAAAATCCATTGACTTGGTTTCTGCTCGCCATGGCTCAGGTCCCCACCACCGATCCAAAAGTTCAGCCGTCGTCCAAGCTTTCCACACCAGTTCCCGAACCGCTTTGAATTCGCGTTTAACGAGAATTGTTTTTTCTTCCTTATTTACAACAAAATCGAACAAAAGATTACTGTTCATTCTCTTTCTCCTTGATGTTCGACAAAAGATGGTCGAGCTGAGCGAACCGTGTTTCCCAGATCACTCGAAACTGCTCAAGCCATTTGTCTATTTCCTTCATCTTTTCCATTTCGAGCTTATAATAGATCTCTCTGCCTTTTTGCTCAGGCGCTGTAAGATCGCATTCAGTCAATATACGCAGATGTTTTGAAACTGCCTGGCGTGAAATATCAAAATGCTCTGCAAGGGCATTTGGCGTCATTGCATTGATCGCGATCAAAGCTATTATTGCTCGCCTGGTCGGATCTGCTATTGCTTGAAAAACATCTCTACGCATACTTAAATAAAAGCAACCGTTCAGTTGCATATCCAATATATCTGCAACTAAACGGTTTCGCAAGTGTGGAATGAACTTTTTCTTTCAGCTTACGGTTTTAGACAAGAGGACAAAAGCCGTTAGGCCGTTTCAGTATATTTCTTGAAATTATCAAGAATTGCCTGCCAGCCTTGACGTTGCATCTCAGCAGAGTTCTCACTTTCGGCATCAAATATGGTTGTTATAGTTGTAGAACCACTGTTGTCATGAAATTCGGTCACCACTTTTCTGCCGTCTTCCATCGTATAGATGATCTTTTCATTTACAATGACCTCATCATAGATCGCCGAAAAATCAAATCCGAAACTGCCATCCTTTGCTTCCATACGCGCAGAATACGCTCCGCCTACCCGCAGATCATTTTGGGCGTTCGGACAATGCCATTCGTCTGAGGCAAAGTTCCAGTTGACGATATACTCAGGCTCAGTCCAAAAAGTCCATACTTTATCGATATCAGCACTGACCACAGCCTTAATAGTTATACTCTCAGTTTCCATACAGATCACTCCTAACTTAGACTCGTTCTGTTTTGATGCTAGCACAAGAGAAACGACGAATTTATAGCATTGGTAAGGTTTTCTGCTATTCTGACAATAAGAATGAACGACCGCTACAGCAGACAGATATTATTTGAAGAAATAGGACGCGAAGGACAGAAAAAACTGCGCGATGCAACTATTCTGCTTATCGGATGCGGTGCTCTTGGAGCTTCCCATGCTGAGATGCTGGCTCGTGCAGGCATTGGAAAACTCAAGATAGTTGACCGCGATTTTGTTGAATTTACTAATCTGCAAAGGCAAACGCTTTTCAAAGAGTCTGACGCCATCGAACGCTTACCAAAGGCAATAGCTGCAAAGGATCGGCTGGCCGAAATAAATTCCGAGGTTAGTGTTGAAGCTGTCGTTGCAGACGTGAATAATTCGAACATCGAATCGCTTATAGCCGGTTGCGATCTCGTATTGGACGGCACCGATAACTTTCAGATCCGCTATCTCATCAACGATGCCTGTGTAAAGCAGCAAAAAACTTGGATATACGGTGCGGCAGTATCAAGTTACGGTACTACGATGACCGTCATTCCCGGAAAAACCCCTTGCCTTCGCTGTATCTTTGACGAAATGCCGGACGCGGGTTCGGCACCTACTTGTGACACTGCTGGCGTAATAATGCCGATAATCACAAGCGTCTCTGCTATACAGATCGCCGAAACAATAAAACTGCTGATAGGTGACGAGGCGTCGCTTCATGGCTCGCTGATCCAGATCGACATATGGAGAAATGAATGGCGAAAGATAAAGCTTGCAGAACCAAACCCGGACTGCACAACTTGCGGCAAACATATTTTCGAATTTCTTGATGCTGAATCACAGGAATTCTCCGCCGTGCTATGCGGCCGCAACGCAGTCCAGATCGCTCCGCCAAAACCGACCACGATCGACTTGAAAAACCTCGCGGCAAACCTTGTCGCCGTGTCGGAAGTTAAACATAACGAATACCTCGTCCGCTTTTCGGCCAACGGTCACGAAATAACTGTCTTCTCAGACGCCCGCGCGATAATAAAAGGAACCGACAATCCAGTAGAAGCCAAATCTCTTTATGCAAGGTTCATAGGGTCATGATGAATATGAAATGATAATCTATTCATATACTTTTCGCGTTTTAAGGCGGAGGTTACGAATATGGCAAAAAGGCCAAAGGTTGTGATCATCGGCGGTGGTTTTGGCGGGCTTTGGGCGGCAAAGGCTTTGGCAAACAAACCGGTCGATGTAATGCTCATTGACCGAAAGAATCATCATGTTTTCCAGCCGCTGCTATATCAGGTAGCTACTGCGGTGCTGAGTCCAGGTGAGATAGCCTCACCGATCCGGCGAATTTTGCACTATGCAAAGAACATCGAAGTCATACTCGGTGAGGTTGTCGGCTTTGACAAGGAAAACAAAAAGGCATTGTTGGACGATGGTTCCGGTGTGGATTTCGATTATCTGATCGTCGCTGCCGGAGCTCGTCATGCTTACTTTGGTAACGACCAATGGGAAACATGGGCGCCGGGACTTAAGACCATCGAAGATGCCGTCGATATTCGCCGACGCATCTTTCTTGCCTTCGAATTAGCGGAGCGCAAGGCAGCGTTGACAGGCAAACATGATCCGCTGCATTTTGTCATTATCGGCGGAGGGCCGACCGGTGTCGAACTTGCAGGAGCCATTGCCGACATTGCACGGCAAGCGTTAAAGAATGATTTCAAAGCTATAGATACAACCAAAGCCCGCGTCATGCTTTTTGAGGGATCCGACCGCGTGCTTGGCACATTTGCCAGCGATCTTTCGGAAAGCGCAAAGGAACAGCTTGAATCTCTCGGTGTTGAGGTACACCTGAACAGCTTTGTCACCGAGATAGAACCCGGCCGCGTAAAAGCAGGCGATAAATGGGTCGATTGCGAGGTCGTGCTGTGGGCGACCGGCGTTGCGGCCTCGCCATTGGGTAAATTGCTGGATATTGAAACGGATAGGGCAGGCCGTGTTCTTGTTGGCTCTGACCTCAGCATTCCCGACGATAGGAATATATTTGTCATCGGGGACATGGCATCGATCAAACAGGAAAACGGTGATCCGGTTCCCGGCGTCAGCCCGGCAGCGATGCAGATGGGAACAGCAACTGCTCAAAACATACTTGCCGATATAAATGGAAAAGAACGAAAAACCTTCGCCTATGTTGATAAAGGTTCAATGGCAACCATTGGCCGCAGTAAGGCGATAGCTCATGTTTTCGGCATGAAATTCCGGGGTTTTATTGCGTGGATGCTTTGGCTTTTTCTGCATGTGTTCTTCCTGATAGGTTTTCGAAACAAGCTTTACGTTCTGGCCGAATGGTTCTGGGCATATCTGACGCGCGAGCGTAGTGCCCGTCTCATTACAGGTGATGCTTTGGAGCTTCGAGATGCTCTTATATTTATGGAAGGCGAAGAGGCCGGTCGTATCATGGAAGAGCTGCACCAACAGAGCAAAGGCCAGCCTACGCAAAAATAACACCGAGCCGCAATTTGTTTTGGCTCGCTCCGTTCTAAACATCAGAACAAGGGGTCAGAGGTCAAAAAAAATGCGCGTAAAATGCTTCGAACTCCGTATATCCGCAAAGCCGCACACAATGCTGATCGCAGCTGCCGTCTGCATTTTATTTATATGTGTGTTTTTGCTATTCCCGAAAACCGTCCAAATATCCGCCGCCGCTGATAAACCTAAACTGGTTATCCAAACCGGACACTCTGACAGTGTATCTTCCGTAACGTTCTCACCGGACAGCCGCGTAGTAGCCACGTCAAGTTTCGATAATTCCGTAAAACTATGGCACGTGAGAACAGGCCGGCAGATCCGGTCATTTGACGGACATACATCCTCTGTCCACGCAACTGCTTTCTCTTCTGACGGCAAATATCTTTTGTCGGGCGGTGTCGAGCTTCGGCTCTGGGAAGTAAGCACAGGCCGCCAAATAAACGTTTTTACCGGATTCAAAACACCTGTCGATGCAGTCGCTTTCTCACCTGACGGGAAAACTATCGCTGCAGGCGGCATTGATCGGGCTATCCAATTCTGGAACATAGATTCGTCGGAACCTGTCCGCAGCGTCGATTCAAAAAGTGATCGCGTCCGAACATTGGAATTTTCACCAGACGGAAACACCCTCGTTTCAGGCGACGACAGCGGCAAGATCGAGATTTGGAATACTGCATCGGGAAAAAGTCTGCGAACGCTTTCAGGGCACAGCGGAAAGATCCTATCAGTTGCATTTTCGCCGGATGGAAAAACGATAGCCTCAATGGGCGTCGATTCAACGATCCGCATTTGGGATGCTCGAACCGGCAGCGCGATCCGCTCTCACAAAACGGTTATGTCTGAGGGAATGATCGCTTTCTCGCCGGACGGTAAAACGTTTGTCACGAACGGCGGCGACAATGCGGTCGAGATTCGCGATGTCGTTTCAGGAGCCGTTATCCGCTCGCTCAGCGGACACACAAGGTATGTTTATCGGACGGCTTTCTCGCCGAATGGAGAAACGGTCGCATCTATAGGCTATGACAATTCCATACGGCTTTGGGACGTCATGAGCGGCCTTGAGACACATTCGCTCCGAAGTCTCAGTTCAGGCATCAATGCTGTCGCCATCTCGCACGATGGCAAAACTTTTGCGGCCGGAAACAGCCGCCGAGAGATTAAGCTGTGGAGGCTGGACTCAGGTGGCCAGACCTTAGAGCTTTCGGGAAACACGGCAAAGATACTCAGCCTCGCGTTTTCGCCGGATGACCGAAGACTTGTTTCGGGAAGCGACGATGGAAAGGTGATGATATGGGATTGTGAGACCGGCAAGCTTCTTCATTCTATCGACGATCATTATGCGGCCGCCTTTTCGGTCGCTTTTTCGTCTGACGGAAAAACGGTCGCATCCTCAAGCATTGACTCGACCGTAAAACTCTGGGACGCCGCGACAGGACTGTTGATCCGAACACTAAATGGCCATTCTGGCTTTGTTTATTCCGTCAGTTTCTCGCCCGATGGCAAAACGATCCTTTCGGGAGGTATGGATAAGTCTGTTCGGCTGTGGAACGCAGCCACGGGCGATCTGTTGCATTCATTCAACGAACAACAGTGGATGGTGCAGGCTGCCGCATTCTCCCCGGACGGAAAAACTATCGCGATTTCCAGCGGTTGGTTCATCAAACTATGGGACACGGAAACACGCCGCGAGATCAGGACATTGTCGGGATCGGATCGAGGGCACTATTCCGTCTCATTTTCGCCTGACGGTAAAACGCTGGTCGCGGGCGGAGAAGACGCCATAATTAGAAGTTGGAATACTGAGACCGGACAGAGCATCAGATCGTACACCGGACACACAGCACGAATAAACGCTGTCGTATTTGCTCCTGACGGCTATTTTGTAAGCGGAAGTTCTGATGCCACGATGAAGGTTTGGACGATCAACGATGCTTCACCGGCGGCGTCGCTTATATCTCTCGAAAACAATGATTGGGTCGTTGCAACCGAAGATGGTCGTTTTGATACCGGTACGCTCGAAAACCCGCAAGGGCTTTACTGGACTCTTCCGACAGAGCCTTTCGAACCGCTATCGTTCGAAATATTCATGCGCGATTATTACGAGCCAAAACTTTTGCCGCGAGTTTTGCAATGCCGCCGTGAGAAAGACTGTGACAACGAATTTAAGTCCGTCCGCGATCTGACAACTCTTAATATCGTCCAGCCGCAAGTAAAGATCACGGAGGTGCGGCCCGGATCAGAACCAGACACGATACTTGTGACGGTCGAAGTGCAGAACGCTGTCAGCAACCAGAAAAAAGGCTCTGATGGGAAGCCGCAGAGCTCGGGAGCGGCTGACCTTCGTCTGTTCCGCAACGGACAGCTTGTCGGATACGCTCCGGCGGAGAATGGCCCGGTCAAACTTGGGCAAGACGGCAAATTCAAGACGACCTTTCCTGTCAGGGTAAACACAAACACCCCCGGCGGCAATGTAGAACTAGATGCCTACGCTTTCAACACGGACGGGATAAAAAGCGAGAGCACACGCTTAAAACACGTGGCGTCAAAAGATCTCTCTGTCAAAAAAGGCAGTGCGTTCATCATTACCATTGGCGTCAATGCGAACGATGACAAACGCTACGACCTGCGTTACGCGGCAAA
>JAHBSH010000022.1 GCA_019639215.1 Acidobacteriota bacterium | reverse complement strand
GTCTTGGCCCATGCGTCAAGGGACTTTGCACACAAGAAGAGTATGCCGAGGCCGCACGTGATGTAAAAACATTGCTCGAAGGCAGGAACAAAGAACTTGCTGACGATCTGAAACAGCGAATGTGGAAATATGCGGAAGAGGATAAGTTTGAGCTTGCTGCTAAATTTCGCGACCTGCACCAAACCGTTCTTTCACTTTCCGACAAACAGAAAATGGCGATAACCGCCGATCGCGATATCGATATTTTTGGCTATTACCGTGAGGACGAAAAACTCGCTCTTCAGCTTTTCACAATGCGTGAGGGACGCATCATCGGCCGACGCGAGTTCTTTTGGGAAGACCTGCCTCAGGGCGATGAATTTGATCCTTCGGACTTTCTGGGCGAAGTGCTGACACAATACTACACAACAGATTTTGTCCCGCTGGAGATCAATGTTCCCGCTGATTTTGAGGATCGGCCGCTGCTCGAAAAACTTTTGACCGAAAGGCGAGGACGCAAGGTAAAAATACTCGACCCGAAACGTGGACAGAAAAAACACCTCGTCACGCTCGTAGAGACCAACGCAAAACTTGCGTTCGAAAGGCGGTTCCGCGTCCTGAAACCTGATTCGGAAAGACTGCTCGAGGAATTGCAGGAAATTCTGGAGCTTTCGTATTTCCCGGAAAAGATCGAATCCTTTGATATCTCCAACATTTCCGGCTCTGAGAACGTGGCAGGCATTGTCGTTTTTGAGAACGCCAAACCTGCAAAGCATCTTTATCGCAGATTCATCATAAAGGGCGTTGATGGAGCAAACGATTTTGCCTCGATGCGGGAAGCTGTTTTCCGTCGTTATCGACGCATGATGGAAGAAGGCGGCCGGCTCCCGGAACTCATTTTCATAGACGGCGGTAAGGGACAGGTAGCGGCGGCGGCGGACGCAATGCGGGAGCTTGACCTCGAACAGATAATGCTTGTCGGTCTTGTAAAACCTCCTCGCCGGCACAATGAGATATCACATCTCATAGTACATGGCCGCGAGGACAGGCCGATAAAGTTTGACCGAAACTCTCTTGCTTTCAGGTTGATATTGCAGATCCGTGAAGAAACCCATAAGACGGCAATAGAATTTCATCGAAAGCGGCGTGAAAAGCGCGACTTCACATCAGAACTTTCGGCAATTCCGGGTATCGGTGAGAAAAGGAAGAAACTTTTGCTGAAACACTTTGGCTCAATAGAAAGGATCGCCAAGGCAGCCCCAGAAGACCTGGCAGTTTATATAGGATCTCACGCCGCAATGAATGTCGCAGAGCATTACGAAAGGCAGAGAGAACTTGGGAAAAAGCCTGAGTAGTAAAAAACCGACAACACGGCCATAAAGAAAAACAGAGTGCCGCAATGCGAAATTTCATAGCGGCACTCCTTGCAGAGTTTTATTCTCTGTTGCGGCGTGACGATGTTGCGGGCGTATAATTGCTTCCCGCTATTCGCATGACCTTTTTGTCATTTCCTAAATAACAAAAGAAAAGTCTTCTCTTATCACCGCTGTTAAATACCAATTCGATCACATTCCCGCTTATTTTATATCTTCCGGCTGTGTTTTTCTTTGAGTACGCGGCAATATTCGGGCCTGTCGTGCTAGCAAGGTTTTCTGTTGTAAATTTTCCGTCTCGGGTAAACGTGAACCGTTTAGACGTCAGGACCCCTACCGAACCGCCGAAGGCAATATTCCCTCCTCCGCCAGTCGAGCTCCACGCTCCCTCAAGGGTGTCGTTCCTGCCGGCAGGATGGGCAGTGTATCCAGGCCAGTCAGCTTCTTTCGTTTCCTGTTTACCTCTTCGATTTACGCCGTCCCATGTGATCACGACCTTTCCGCCGCTTCGCTTCCATGTTCCCCAACGCAATGCATCATCTTTGCTCCTCGCTTTTAGATCCATCTCATCAATGGCGACCTTTGGCTCCTTGGCAACTATCCCATTCTTGAAGAACACATACGGATTATATACGGGATAAACAGCTCCGCCGTAGCCGGACTCATAGTCAACCAGCAATGATATGCGCTCTACATTCTGACCACGTGCAATTCCGCAGGCAAGCACAAAAAGGCTCAAGAAAATAATGGCAATGTTCCCTGTTGATATGTTTGATGATGGCATGAATTTCCCCCTTAAATAATAAATAGACCTATACGCGGGAGGTCGGCTTGGGGAAAGTTATATTAATAAGACGGGCTGACCGGCAAGATTTGCTGTGGGAGCTTGTAATGTGATCAAACAAAGATACTAAGGTTCGTCGCAAACCGACTTAACATTTGAAAAAAGTTTGTCGAACGCTTCCGAATGTTTTCCGCTACTTGCGTCCTCGTCGTAATCGACATCCTGATTGGCACAGTTCCACCATCCAAACGCCATGGTTTCCACAATTGCGAACTGAAGTTTTTCGGGAGAAGCAAGCTGCGACTCAAACCTCGCCTTCAATCTTTCCGGATAAGCATTTTTTGCCTGTGAAGCTTCATTCACTTTTCTCCAGGCAGCGATCAGTTTGTCTCCACCCGCAATGATCGGTTCAGCATAATCGGACTTACACGACGCAGATCTGCTGTATTGACGAAGAGCTGCCGGTTCGGTGTAGGCTTTCATAGTCACGCGTGACAATTCATAAACCTGGTCTAACTCGCGCAATTTTGCCTTTCTGGCATTTTCCCAGTAAGGCGAATTCACTATCGGCATTGTTGCAATGCGCTCACGCATCTGTTTGTAGTCGCTGTCCAGCTTTGCCACGTCAAGTTTTTCGATCTCGGCGTAATTCCAAACCGTCGCACGCGCAGAAAGAGATATCTCATCGGGGCTGAACAGTTCAAGGGTGTTTTTTAACTGTTCCTCAGTATATTTTAACGGATCATATTGACCTGTCATCTCGCACATATCAGTCTGCCAAACAAAGGTTCGCATCTGTGCGTGTACGCCTGTTGCAAATAATAACAAAGCTAAAAATATAGTTATCTTCATAATGTTCTATGACCTGGAATAATGATGCTTTTGCATCAAGTCCGGTTGCGAAAAAAAGCCCGCTGACGTCTCTTGTCCTGATGTCGCTAAAAACACGGAATAGGAAAATCGGGCATATTCATCTATAATAACATCTCCGAGTATTCATTTTCTTACGGAAAGCTATGCAATTTCGAGCTTCCCGAATAAGGCGGTTCGCCGCCATATCGCAGAATACTTTCCGGTCAACGGAGCATTGGGACGCCGGATGAGAAACATCATCCAGATCTCTATTAAAGGTATTGTCGTCCCGTCTTTAACAAAAATCCAGTTTATCAGGAGAGCAGATGTCAACGATCAGTGAATCAAACCTGCCCGGTGTGGGAAGGAAATTTCAGATAGAAACAATAAGCGGAGACCGCCTAATCGTTGTGATACATGATGACGGCCTTCGCGAAATTTATCACTTCAGCAAAAAGAACCTGGACAAACCGGCATCTGTCTTGAACGTGACGGACGGAGAGGCAAGACAGATCGCCGGGATAATAGGCGGCCTGAGCTATGTACCAAAGGCTCTGCCAACCTCCGAGGTCGTGTTGGATGATCTGGTGCTGGAATGGTTCGTGATCGAAAGAGGAGCTACATCCATCGGCAAGACCATCGCACAGCTTGAAGCTAGAACGATGTCAGGAGCTTCAATAGTCTCCATCATCGAACCAAATCAGCAAAAGCGCGTAAATCCGGGACCAGATACGGTTATCAATGAAGGAGCGACATTTATCCTCGCTGGTGATCGCCGGAATATAAGCAAATTGAAGCAACTATTGTTGAAAGGAACTGTAGGCGAGATTTAAAGCGGAATGGATAACATAATACTTGAAGTTGGATTGGCACTGGGCTTGATCGCTTTTGCGATGCTGGTCGCCTATCGCTTCAATCTCTCGACCGTCCCGTTTCTCATAATTGCAGGTATATTGGTCGGGCCTAATGCCCCGCAACTCGGCTTTATCGATCTTCGTTTTATCGGGACTGAGTCATTCATCTCTTTTATGGGACGCATAGGTGTCCTGTTCCTGCTTTTTTACCTCGGGCTTGAATCCAATGTTTCTCGATTGATAAAGGCCGGCCGATCCATCGTAACCGGTGGATCGATCTATATCCTTATCAATTTCATCACAGGTCTGACCTATGCGTATTTACTGGGTTTCGGGCTGCGTGAAACACTCATTGTCGCCGGTATTACGACCATTTCGTCGAGTGCGATAGTCGCCAAGATACTATTTGATTATCGGAGAACTGCCAATCCTGAAACAGAACTCATTCTCGGAATCACGATGTTCGAGGATGTGTTTTTGGCGGTATATCTATCACTTATATCGGGCATCGTTCTAAGCGGAGCCACATCCATAGGCGGTGTCATTTCCGGCGGCGGTATAGCTCTAGGCTTTATCGTCGGACTTTTACTGCTTGGGCGCATGGTCACGCCGCTTCTGAACAGGCTTTTCAAAATATCATCCAGCGAGATCTTTGTCGTCGTAGTTTTTGCGTGTTTGTTCCTCTTGGCCGGATTGGGAGAAACGATCCACGTTGCTGAATCGATAGGTGCACTTCTACTTGGCCTTATCCTCGGTGAGACCGAACATAGCGAAAGAATGGAACACATGGTCGTACCGTTCCGCGACTTTTTCGGTTCTGTGTTCTTCTTTGCGTTTGGGCTGACGATAGACCCGATGACGCTCGGAGATGCAGCGTGGATGGCAATTGGAGCTGCATTATTGTCTCTGATCGGTGTTACCATCGCCTCGATGATAGTGGGCTATAAGGCTAAATTGTCCGGCGTCGCTTCCCTAAATATCGGGTTTACACTCCTTTCGCGCGGTGAGTTTGCGATCATCATCGTCAACCTTGCTCTTGCCGGTGGTCTGAGTCAGATACTTCAGCCATTTGCGGCTCTTTATGTACTTCTTTTGGCAACAGCGTCACCACTATTGGCTAAAGAATCGGAAAGAGTGTATGAGCTTTCAACAAAAGTGCGTAATCTTTTTGTAAAAAGGTCGGAAGCTGATAATGACAGTGAAGATGATGACCCGGCTGTGCAGGACAACGTACCGCGATGGGAAGAGGATTAGGCAGATTCTCTGAACTTATCACACGGCAAATGATCTCTGAAATAACATCAATGGAGAGTAGAATATGAAACTGCTTCTTTCTGGCGGAATTTTACTGTTTGTAATGACAATGTGCGGACTTGGCGAACGCCTGGAAAAACTGAGGGGCTCTTCGGATACGAATACTGCTCCAACCACGGAAAAGCGTTCAACCAGTACTGTGAAGCAAGCCGATATGACCCCATCACAACAAGCCATCGCTGACAAAGGCGTCGAGATCGCGTGGGCTGAACAAGGCATAAAGTGGAAAGTTCCTGAAAACTGGCCAAAAATGGACGTCGGCAAGGATTCTTTGAACTACGGCGCGCCTGCAGAGGGTTTTCTGATCGCCTCCATATCGGTCATGCCGTCATCATTTCCGGCAGAGACCAGTCTTGACGCCACATATCAAAGCGCTCTGGAACAGATGAAACAGGGTAAGTATGAGGAAGTGAATTGGCTCGAGATCGACGGTGTCAAAGGTGTCGAATGGGTTGAGGCAATGCCAGAAGACAAAGACGGCCCAAGACGTCATCAGTGGATCGCCTTTCGGAACTATCAAGGTCAGAACCAGCAACTCAATATAATGGTCTCAACGAAAGGATCTAACTTTGATAATCAGAAAGACACCTTTGCTGCGATACTATACTCAATGCAAATACCTAAAGGTTAGTTACTGATAAAAGTGTTTCGGATCCACGCTCGGTTTTGAAGGACCTTTTTCAATCCGGATGAGTCGTCGGCGAATCCGCATGAGGCACGAAACAGCTTCGGCAGCGTGCCTCGTATTTATCAGCAGCTCCTACCTCGACGCGAGCGTCAGATTCGACAGTACGTTGTGAATAATTCGCGGTACCGCCGCATTTTACACAGATCGCATGCGTTTTTGTGATGAATTCGGCAATGCTCAACAGCTGAGGCATTGGTTCAAATGGCTTACCCGTGTAGTCTTGATCCAGTCCGGCAACTATCACTCTCTTTCCGATAGTGGCAAGTTCGTTGACCACATCAATGATGTCCATATCAAAGAACTGCCCCTCATCTATGCCTATGACCTGTGTTTCATCCCGCACCATTGACCTTAGCTCTGCAGCCGTCGCTACCGGGTTGGAACCATGTTTTTGGCCTGAATGCGACGCGATCTCTTCGACCGAATATCGTGCATCTATGCGCGGTTTAAAAACCTGAACTTTTTGACGGGCTATTCTTGCCCTGTTGAGCCTTCTTATCAATTCCTCTGACTTGCCTGAGAACATTGATCCGACAATGACCTCTATCCAGCCTGTACCGTTCTGTCTGACCTTGCGGCGCTCTTCTGTATTATCGAAAGCTAATTCTTCTACCATAATTGACCTAAACTGTTTTCGGAAAGTTTCAATTATAGAGAAAAACCTCCGACATCCGAAATCGGATGGACGCCGGAGGTGAAAAATATTGTATTTTCTACTAAGTTCTGAGATCTTCGCCGGACATTTCTGCCGGTTTTGTCATTCCTAGAATACCGAGAACGGTCGGTGCGACGTCCTGAAGCGACCCGCCCTTCCTTAGGCCTGTGACGGTCGCTGCCGGGTCGATGATGTGTAAAGGAACGGGATTCATAGTTGCAAAACGGTTTGGGTCCCCTGTTTCTGTGAACATCGATTCGCAATTACCATGTGAGGATGTAAGGATAGTCACACCACCAACCTCATTCATTTTGCTGACAATGCCGCCAATACATGTATCAACGTATTGTACTGCCTCGACCGTGCGTTCCATGCTGCCCGTTTCTGCCAGTAGGCCGGGTGCCGGAATATTCATTACAAAAAAAGCATTGCGGTCATCGTTAAGTATGTTCACCATTTTATCAACGATCTTAAAGCTTCTCATTTCCGGTTCCATTTCCCGCAACCCTGCATCATTGGACGCAACTTCAACATCGCGCTCGAAAGGGTTCTGATTGCTAAAGCCGCAGTTGATGAACTTACTGACGTGAGGCATTCGGTCAGTTTCCGAAATTCGATAGTTGCTTATGCCATTCGCAGCCAGTACCGATGCAAGCCCGTTAGGCTCCGTTTTTTGCTCAAACGCGACCGGCAGATCAAAAGCACGATCATATTCCGTGAGGCAAACTGCAGAAATGTTAGGCTTCGCCGCCGCTACGATCAGTCCCTTGTCAGGCACCGCTAGCGACCTCACCATCTGACGCATTGTATCCGCTCTGTGATTGAAGAAAACGACGAGGTCGCCATCTTTTACCTTTCCGACCGGTTCACCGGATCTTTCCTCGATCACTATCGGCGCGATAAATTCATCTGAAATGCCGCGTAAAAATGAACTCCTGACCGCTGAAACAGGATCTGAGGCACGTTCGCCCTCGGCATGGACCATCATGGTAAAGGCTCGCGCAGTTCTTTCCCAGTTCTCAGTACTGTCCATTGCAAAGAACCGCCCGCACAAGGTTGCAATGCGGCCGACGCCTATGTCGGCGAGTTTAATTTCAAGAGCTTCAACATAGATGTCTGCGGTTCGCGGCGGTACGTCACGTCCGTCCAATATTGCGTGGATATACACGTTGCCGACGCCGGTGTATCGTTTTGCCATACGCAGCAATGCAAAAAGATTGTCCATCGAAGAGTGCACATCTGCGTCGCTGATAAGTCCCACCAAGTGCACGTCTTTCGCACGTGCTGAAACCTCTGAGAAAGCTTTCGCGAGTACGGCGTTATCAAAAAAACTTCCCGAAATGACCGCTTCGCGTATGTTTGTGTGAACTGAGCGAACGATGCGGCCAGCTCCGATATTCATATGGCCCGACTCAGAATTACCGGGAGCGTCCGCCCCTAGGCCGACCAATGATCCTGATGAACCAAGAAGTGTCCACGGATACTCCGAGCATATTCGGTCATAATAAGGGGTATGAGCAGAGGCTATTGCGTTGCCTTTTACTTCGGCATGATGACCCCAGCCGTCGAGAATGACAAGAGCAACCGGACGTTCGAGTTTTGAAGCACACATATTTCAATGAGGACGAGGAGTTTATTATCAACTGGTATCGGTGTTGTGGGGAAAGATGTTGGGTGAAAAGTTCAGAGCGAACTGCAACAACAGAGACGGGTGAAGCAACCTTGACCGTCACAAACATTATACTCTATTTCAGTAGTAAAGATGCAAGAAATTGTTCAATATGCGTCATTAGCGGCTCTTTCCATCCAGCGTTCCGGAAATCGCAGCTCTGAGAATCCGAATTGTGCATATAGGCCATGAGCATCCTTTGTCGCAAGCACCCATCGGCGAAGGCCTTGAAGATCAGGATGTTCAAGTATCGTCGACATCAGCATTTTGCCAATTCCTTGGCCTTGATAATCGCTAACAATGAATACATCGCCCAGATATGCGAACGTTGCTTTATCACTGACCACACGTGCAAATCCGATCTGTCTTTCACCATCGAAAACGCCAAAACAGATAGAATTTTCGATGGCCGTTCTGGTCTGTTCACGAGATCGGTTTTGTGCCCAGTAGGATTCTTCAGAAAGAAACTTGTATATCGCGTCGACATCAAGCCGCCCCTTGTCAGTGCTTATCTCGATGTTAGACAGATCGGAAGTCATTTGGACAATCTCCTACTAGCCGATGATTCATTTATCTACGAAAATCTAAGCAGTCATAAATGATCCGGTCAGAACAATGTCTTAACTCGTGCTTTGAGAGCAGGAGTCGCTCCCTTAAGCTGCGGCTTTATGATCATACGCAATTCATCCATTAGATCAGGTTCCGACCTGGCGATGTTAAGTGCGACGGTAATCGCATTTGCCTTCACGGCAACAAATTCTTTAGGATCGGCAATCAGATCGAGGCAATGAGAATAAGCCTTTCCCTGAAGCTTTTTGGGTATCTCAACAAACTGCAAAAGCCTCGTGACATTTCGCTTGACGGCATTGTGAAGATCGTTTCTCGGCAGCAGATCAAGAAAGGTGTTCAGATATGGCCTTATCAGCTCTGGATGGGCTTCCGCACAAACGCTGATCGGCCATGCTGCCCGCTGCGTCAAACGGTAGTCGCCCTCAAGAAATAACGCTATCAATTCCTTGAAGCGAGCCGCGTCACCACCGATATGGTCAGCTATCTTTTGCGTATTCGCTCTGGAGTGTCCGCTTTCAAGTGTCTCACGAATGTTCATATTAAAACTTTCGTCACCAAGAAAACTAGAACGGAGAAATTACAAAGCAAATAGAGCAATACGGATCGTGAATAGACTACTTTTATAATCCGTCTGATCCGCTAGATCCGCGTTCGATAAAATATCACCCCAACTGATAAAACGCCTTCCGGCCTGGATAACGTGCAGAATCACCAAGGTCTTCTTCAATGCGTAGCAACTGGTTATATTTAGCAATACGGTCGCTGCGGCAAAGACTTCCTGTCTTTATCTGTCCGGCGTTGGTAGCAACGGCCAGATCGGCGATGAACGTATCCTCTGTCTCGCCTGAGCGGTGAGAGATGACTGCGGTCATGTTATTCGTTCTTGCAAGTTCTATCGCGTCAAGAGTTTCGGTCAGCGTACCGATCTGGTTTACCTTGATAAGTATCGAGTTAGCAGCATCTTCCTCAATTCCCTTTTGCAGGAATTTAACGTTGGTCACGAAAAGATCATCGCCAACAAGCTGAACACGGTCGCCTACGGAACGCGTTAAAGCCTTCCAGCCGTCCCAATCGTTTTCTGCCATGCCATCCTCTATCGAAATGATCGGATATTTGTTGCACCAATCTGTCCAATATGCCGCCATTTCTTCAGATGACAGTTCTCTCTTGTCTGATTTCTTGAAAATATATTTTCCATCAGAGTAAAATTCGCTCGAAGCCGGATCAAGCGCGATCATCACGTCATCGCCCGCGGTATAGCCAGCTTTTTCAATGGCTTCCAGAATGGTTTCGACAGCTTCTTCGTTTGACTTCAAATTCGGGGCGAAACCGCCTTCATCACCGACACCGGTCGAATATCCGCGTGACTTCAACACGCCTTTCAGACTATGAAATATCTCGGCTCCGGTTCGCAGGGCTTCGGCAAAACTTTCCGCTCCGACGGGCATTACCATAAACTCTTGAAAATCTACGTTGTTATCAGCATGAGCACCACCGTTGAGAATGTTCATCATCGGAACAGGCAAGGTCTTCGCGTTCGAACCGCCAATGTAGCGATACAAAGGTATTTCCAGTGCAGCTGATGCGGCTCTCGCGTTGGCTAGCGAAACTGCAAGTATCGCGTTGGCACCGAGATTTGATTTGTTCGGCGTACCGTCCATTTCCAGCATTGCTTCATCGATCTGTGTCTGATCGAGAGCGTCAAAGCCTTCCAATTCAGGGCCGATCTTATCATTTACATTTTCAACAGCCTTAAGCACACCTTTTCCCAAATAACGCCGATCATCACCGTCGCGAAGCTCGGCCGCTTCGTTCTCTCCGGTCGATGCACCACTTGGTACAGCCGCTCGCCCGGTCGTTCCATCCTCAAGGATAACCTCTGCCTCAATGGTCGGATTTCCGCGGGAATCCATTATTTCGCGTGCCCAAACCTGTTCGATAAGACTCATAGAAATGAAATTGCTCCAATAGTTTATTTTCTTCTCGTAGTTAAATTTATCGCGATTTTACCTCAAAAACAAAAGCCCACGATCTAAACGGGGCTTTTGCAAATAGTGGACGCCTGAGGAATGAAGATTCAGGCTGCTGCCTCAACAGGAACTTCCTCCGCCTTCGTCATTTTCACTTTAATAATGCGTCTTTTTTCGACCTTTTCGATCCTGAATATATGACCATTGAACGGCACCTCATCACCAGATTCGAGCAGCTCGCCAGCTTCATACATCAAAAAGCCGGCTAGTGTTGTGTAGCTTTCCGATACGGGAAGGTTCATGTCTAGACGACGGTTGAGGTCGCGAACAGCAAGTCCGCCTTCCAGAATATAGCTTCCGTCAGGCTGTTCATTAATCTGCTCGTTTACCTCGACGTCGTGCTCATCCGAAATTTCACCTACTATCTCCTCCAGCAGATCTTCGAGCGTTATTATTCCCTCGACGCCGCCATGTTCATCAACAACAAAACCAAAATGGAACTTTTCCAGCTGCATTCGTCGCAGAACGTCCTCAAGCCTTGCAGTGTCCACCACATAGACAGGTTTTTGCAATACCTTTTCAAGCCTGAATCCCTCGGGCTTCATCGCATATTCCAAAAGGTCTTTGCTGTGAACTACGCCTCGAATATCGTCAAGCGATTCACCATAAACAGGAAGACGCGAATATCCATGATCTTGAAACTCATTGATAATGCTTTCGATACTGCTGGTGGCAGGAATTGCGACTATTTCAGTTCGCGGTATCATCGCCTCTTTTACAGTGGTCTCTGAAAATTCAAATACCTGATTGATTAGCCGACGTTCATCTTCATTCAGAAGTCCCTTTTCCTGAGAGGCATTTATCAGTTGACGTATCTCATCCTCGGAATAGCTGGCACCGTGTTCACCGGTCGCCTGCAGACCGAACATTGCCGCAGTACGTGTACCGGCCCAATCCAATACCCTTATAGGGTAATAAAAGGCCTTGTAAAAGATCTGTAGCGGCACCGCGATAAAATAAGAGACCTTTTCTGATATTTCGAGAGCAGCCGTCTTAGGGGCAAGCTCACCAAAAACGATGTGCAGAAACGTGATGATAGAAAACGAAATAACGAATGCGATCGAGTGAAGAACCGCCCCCGAAGTAAGGAATGTTGCTCCTGTCACCGTTCCTATCCATGCCAATCCGGGCTCAATAAGGTTCGCTATGGCAGGTTCACCTATCCAACCAAGTCCCAGTGAAGAAAGCGTGATGCCAAGCTGGGTCGCAGAAATGTACGCATTCAGGTTATTGAGCATTCCCAATAACCTTTGGGCGGCCTTTCCGCCTTCCGCTGCCTGAGCTTCGATTCGGGATTTCCGAACCGCAACCAAAGCAAATTCGCTCGCAACAAAAAAGCCGTTGGAGATAACAAGGAAAATAACTAAAAGAATATTGAATGCGGACCAGATAGGGTCCGGTGTTTCCAGGCTGGCAACCGTTTCGGCTGAAAACAGAACAAGGCTTATACTGTCGGGGTCGTCCATTTTTGAAAAAAGCGGGATTACTATGAACCCGCTCGGCAAACTTACTTTAGCTCCTACATTTTCACTGATCCGCATCATCTGCGGCAAGAGCAGAATTATATCATAGAGATCTGCCTTACCGGGAAAAAAGCTTTACATCACCCGGAACTGTCCAGTATCTCCTGAATGAGCATTCGGCACGAGCCGCAGCCTGAACCGGCATTGGTGCGTTCAGCAACCTCAGCCAGGGAAATACCTTTCTCCGACGCAGCTAAAGCAGTAATTGTATCCTCACCTATCCCAAAACAAGTACAGATCAACGCAGTTTCGCCTTGATGATCGTTCAAGATGATCTGCCTATGATCTTCCAAAGCAGCGATAGCTGCATTCAGACACGCTTCCAAACAATGACGGCGATCAGCGGGAATCTCACTGCCGATCTCGGCAGATACAGCTTTCACGGCATCTCCTGTTCGCAAAAACCCAAGATCAACGATCTTTTTGCCACTTACTATGGAAACAACAGCATCAGCTGCGGCGATCATATATCCGCAGCCATTTGACCAAAAACCGCCTCTCTCAATCAGTCCATCAGTATCTATTCCTAAAGCAACTCCAACAGCACAACCGCACTCAAAAGCCGCCCCTCGTCCGCTGCACGACGGTTCATTGATCCTCTCTGCATTACGAGGACGATTGAAGCATTTGTTGATCTCTTGCGGGTACAATGACATTTTCTAAACCTATTGTGCCATAAACCGCTTCATGAAAGGTCTTTTTCGTCTTCGTCTCAGCTAACAATGACCTGACGCCCGATTTTGTGTAGTATTTTAGACGGATATGCGTTTTTATTACTTGGCTGCGATCATTTCTTTAACTATGCTGTCGGCTTGTCGGCCTGCCGCCGCACCGGTCGGTGTAGGAGAAAGGCCGGTATCTGTTAACGGTGTTCAGATGAAAGATGCTCCGCGTCAGCCTCTAAAACCTCTCACCGAACTTAGTTGGACAACTTTTGACGGAACCATCCAAAAAGTTAAGGATTTTCAGGGAAAGGTTCTGCTTCTGGACTTTTGGGCTACATATTGTCCTCCCTGCATTGAGGAGATACCACACCTTATGGAACTGGAGAAGACCTATGGCCCTGATAATCTGATAGTGATCGGGCTTCATGTCGGAGGCGAGGAAGATCGTCCCAGGGTGCCGGAATTTGTTGAAAACCTTAAGATCACATATCCGTTGGGAACACCCGAAGATGAATTGACCAGATTTGTTTTTGGGAACGAAACTGCCATTCCTCAGACCGCTGTTTTTGACCGCGAAGGGCGATTTGTGAAAAAAATAGTCGGTTTCGATGAAGAAATACAAAAAGAACTGGATACTCTTATAGAAGAGACCGTTAAGAAAAAGTAATTTATCCGCGAATGATCAAAACAAGGAAACAAGTTTCCGCCGGTGGCGTTGCGTTCAAAAATGATGAAGACGGATTAAAAGTGGCTGTTGTCCTGATGCTGCCCGAAATGAGATGGCAGCTGCCAAAAGGCCATCTTGACCCTGGCGAAACGGCGGAAGAGGCTGCATTGCGCGAGGTAAATGAAGAAGCTGGTATAGTATGCGAACTGATCTCTTCGATCAACTCCATTGAATATTGGTTCACCACTGATCGTTCCGGAAAAACCGAAAGAATACATAAAACGGTTCACTTCTTTTTGATGAATTATCTTTCCGGTAACGTGACAGACCATGACGATGAGGTTGCCGAGGCCAGATGGGTAACTCCTGATGAAGCGTTGGAAATGCTTGCTTTTCAAGCGGAAAAGGACGTTGTCGGTTCCGGCCTTGAAATGTTAACGCGGACTTCCGCCGGCCGGTAATATTTTATGCGAGATCTACCGATAGGCAACGGATCACTGCTCATCAATTTTGATGAGGCTTTCAATATCCGTGACATATATTTTCCTCATGTCGGACAGGAAAATCAGACGGACGGCCATCCGTCCCGGTTCGGAATATGGGTTGACGGCGTTTTTTCATGGTTGTCTTCTGACGAATGGACACGTGACCTTAGGTATCAAAAAGAGACCCTGGTCACCCACGTTCTGCTTGTAAACCCTTCTATTGGTATTGAGATCGTGTGCAACGACACGGTTGCAAGCCATCAGAATATTTTTCTTAGAAAAATATCGATAAAGAATAAGCTGAATAAAGCTCGCGAGGTGCGGCTTTTCTTTCACCATGATCTGCGTATTTACGGAAGCAAAGTAGGTGATACCGCTTATTATGACCCGGAAACACTTTCGATCATCCATTATAAGAAACACCGATATTTCCTTATCAACTCTCAACCTCATTTTTCGGAATATGCGACTGGCCGGAAGGACTTTAACGGCCAGGAAGGCACATGGCGTGATGCTGAGGACGGAAGACTGTCAGGCGGTGTAGTAACCGAGGGTTCGACCGATTCAACAGTCAGCGTACACCTGAACATAGATGCCGGAGCGGAAGCAGAAGCATTTTATTGGATAACTGCGGGCAAATGCTATCAGGATGTTGCAGGTCTGAATAATTATGTTCTTCAGCGTGAGCCTGCGGCGTTTATGGACTACACCGCCAACTATTGGCAGGCTTGGGTCAATAAGAATGACAGATCTCTTGAACCTCTTCCGCAGCAGATAATTGACCTGTACAAAAGATCATTGCTTCTTGTACACACGCATATTGACGATGGCGGAGCGATACTTGCCGGTAACGATTGGGACGTAACGTTGAGAGCCACTGACCATTACAGCTATCTCTGGACGCGTGACGGAGCCTTTATCGCACATGCCTTGGACAAGGCAGGGTTTTCGCATCTGACCCGCAAATTATTCGATTTTTGTTCGCGTGTCATCCATCCGAACGGTTATTTCTTGCAAAAATATAATCCTGACGGAACTGTTGCATCCGGCTGGCATCCAGCATGGGATAAGAATACAGGAAAACCCCTTGTTCCGATCCAGGAAGATGAAACGGCACTTGTTCTTTGGGCTCTATGGGAACACTATGACCAACACCGTGACATAGAGTTTGCCAACAGAATGTATGAAAAAGTGATCGTTCCTTGCGCGGAGTTCATGTCTGACTTCATTCACCCGGAACTGGGCCTTCCAAAACCCAGTTGGAACTTGTGGGAAGACCGCAGAGGCATACATACATTCACATGTGCGTCGGTCGTCGCGGGTTTGAATGCTGCTGCAAAATTTGCCGAACTGTTTGCTCAGAAAGAGCACGTCGAAAAATATTCATCAGCGGCGGAATCGATCAGAAATGCGATGGTCAAGCACCTGTATTCACCCGAACTGGGAAGATTCTATCGGTCGCTTCAGTCAAACGGTGAAGATCAACTTATTCCTGACGCAACGGTTGATGCTTCATGCTTTGCTCTGTTCTATTTGGGATGTTTTTCTCCGGATGACCAAATGGTCCGGGGCACTATGTCCGCCATAGAAACAAAATTAGCTGTCAATGGAGGAGTCGCTCGGTTTGAGAATGACGGCTATATGCGCGTTACAGATAAAGTAACCGGAAACGCATGGTTCATCTGTACTCTTTGGCTCGCTGATTACTACATTGCAGCCGCAAAAAACAAAAGCGATCTTGAAAAAGCAGAACAGATATTGCTATGGATCACCGACCTGGCCTTGCCTTCGGGCGTTCTGGGCGAACAAATAGACCCTCTTACAGGGGCTCCAGTTTCGCTGTCACCTTTGGCTTGGTCGCATTCGACGTTTGTGGTCACGACACTGTCTTATCTGAATAAATTAAGGGAGCTATCCTAAACGCCTGATCAGGCGTTCTTCAAATACGATCAAATCTACGTTAAAATCTTATTCCGATCCAAAAATAAAATGAGAAGAGCCAAGATACTTGCCACACTCGGTCCGGCAACGAACACTGAATCATCCATAAAGGCCCTGCTTCAGGCCGGAGCCAACGCTGTCCGCATAAATATGTCCCATGGGACACGCGATGAGCATAATGCTTCTGTACAAATGGCACGAGCCGCTGCCAGCGAACTCGGCATCCCATTATCGATACTTGTTGATCTTTCCGGGCCTAAGATCCGCACCCGCAATCTGATCGATGCGGCACCGGTTGAATTAAAGGCAGGCTCGAAATTCATCATCACATCACGCGACATCATAGGCGATCAGAATGAGGTCTCTACAAATTTTGTTCAGCTGCCGTCAGTTGTACAGCCGGGGGCGGCTATATTGATCGATGACGGCGCGATAGAACTTCGCGTTGAAAATGTGTCAGAGACAGACGTTGAATGCATTGTGGTAATAGGCGGGTGGCTAAAGGAACGCAAGGGTATAAATTTGCCTAACACTGCTTTGCCGATACCCTCGATGACCGAAAAAGATCATATAGATCTGGAATGGGCAATGGAGCAGAATGTAGATTATATCGCTCTTTCATTTGTCCGGAAGGCCGAGGACTGCCGTGAGGTCAAGGAAAGGATAAAACAACTGAATCGTCGCGAAATGGGACGTGCCCTTTTGGTGGCAAAGATAGAAAAGGCAGAAGCGATAGAAAATCTGGATGAGATAGTTGTCGAAACAGACGGCCTGATGGTCGCTCGCGGCGACCTCGGTGTCGAGACCTCGGTGGAGCTAGTCCCTGTCTATCAGAAACGCATAATCGAACGTGCCGTTGCAAATGACAAATTTGTCATAACCGCAACACAGATGCTTCAATCCATGATCGATAGCCCTCACCCGACAAGGGCGGAAGCATCAGACGTTGCAAATGCAGTGTGGGACGGTACCGACGCCGTGATGCTCTCAGCGGAGACCGCATCGGGCAGCTATCCCGTCGAAAGCGTGAGGACAATGGTAAGAATCATCGAATCGGCTGAAACGATCAGGCCAGATCAATTGAAGCGTCCGGTAAAATATTCGCTCCCGCCATCAGGCCGCACCAGTCAGGCATTGTGCAGAGCGGCCGCATACGCTGCAAGAGAAGTAATGACAGAAAAGATAGCAGTTTTTACCGAATCTGGGCTGATGGCGCGTCGTCTCTCCAGTTTTCGTTCAGGCCTGCGCACCTTTGCCTTAACATCTTCGACTGATGCTTGTAATCAGCTGGCCTTGATCTGGGGTGTGCATCCGCTGATGCATGAAACAGGAAATTCCAGTCGTGAGATACTCAAACTTGGTGAAAAAACCCTTCTTGACGCTGAGGTAGTCGAAAAGGATGAACGATTGGTAATGATGGCCGGTCGTTTGTCGGGTCACGGCCTCTCCAGTTCGGTAGTAGTGTGGACGATCGGAAGCGAAATCTCAAAGTGATCCGTTTTGTGGTATAATTTCGTATCCATACTTTTTTTACTTAACGTCCAGTTCAAGTAATGCTTGCGAATAAGATACCAATGAGATTGCTTCAATCATTGAAAAATATACTTTCGGGCATTTTTAGGTTCTCGATTCATCTGATCATACTTTGTATTCCAGTTGGCGTTTTGGCCAACGGTCTGGTAAATGACCGTAATATTACGATACAAACTGAAGCTGACGTTATCGCCAAACGTCAATTTCTGATCGACCACATTTGGGGTGGAAAAGGGTTTCCGCAGAATGCAATGCCTCAATTGCCTGTAGTCCGTAATGACATCAGCCCTGTACAAGATCTTCCAAATCTAGAAAGAGTAGATACCATGGTCTTTCAGATGGATCACGGATATGTTACTTATGCCCATCATTTCATACCTTCGTTCAAGATAGATCGTCTCGTCATTCTTCATCACGGACACGCTACTAGTTTTGATGACAGTGCGGAGCTGACAGACGAAGGCTTCGGAATGAGACGTACGCTTGAAGGACTTTTGAGTGAAGGCTATTCGGTAATTGCTCTTTATATGTCTAGATACGCAGTGTTTCAGACAAACATAAATGCCAACCATCCTGGAACCGGATTACCTCACGCAGAATTTTATGACCTGAACCCGCCATTGACGGGAAGCCCTCTAAAGTACTTCATGGATCCCGTAGCGGCAACGATCAATTACATAGAGACAATGAGCAAAAAGGATGAGTTTCCTCAATACACTGATATCTCTATGGTTGGTTTCTCGGGCGGTGGCTGGACAATGACGCTTTATACAGCAATTGATACGCGTATAAAGCTAGGAATCTCGGTGGCTGGTTCCATACCACTTTACATGCGTTCAGGAGGTTCGGTCGGCGACAACGAACAGACCGACCCGGACGTTTATTCCGAAGTAGGTTATTTGGATCTTTACATAATGGGATCTCATGGTATTGGCCGCCGACAAATTCATGTACTTAATCGGAATGATGATTGTTGCTACGGAGCATCTCAACATGATTCGTTACTTGTTCGCGGATACGGTTTTGTTGATGCTGTAAGACAGTATGAGTATGAGATCAGACTTGCCCTTATTTCTCTACAAAATACCGATATATTTCGTGTTGAAATAGACGAGAGTGCTCTTGGTCACATGATCTCATGGGACAATATATACGACACCATTCTGACCGAATTATCCGATAGCAGCACATCGATCGGCACTACGCCGCAAGGTCAGATTATTGCAAATACTCGGGCCGGATTGCCGAGTTTCTGGAATTTTGGAAGAAGAATGCCTAATCGTCTTAGACGAATAATAGGGTCGCCGGCGATTCTTCAGAACGCCGTCAGTATAAATGATGTGTTCTATCGAACCGTTGCGAATAATCTTGTTCATGTGCCACGACCGACTTTTGTATGGGGACGGGAACGGATATTGAAGGAGGGCATCATTGCTGATCCGGCAGCTGTTTCGCTTAGTTCGGGCAGATTCAGTGCAGTAGCCCTAGGCAATGACTATAAGCTATACCACTTTACAGAAAGGAGCCAACCGGGTGATTCGGGTGAGGTTGTAAGTAATGAGATTAAAGCTATCGGCTCACCGGTACTTCTTACATCTGCACCGAACCGTTTAGATCTTTTCTTCAGGGGATGGGATAGAAAGACATATTATTCATATAAGGTCGGTAATGATGCATGGGAAACTGTCACACTGGATGGAGCCGCGGTAGATACTCCTGCGGCAGCAGTTTCTAACACAGGTGTGATATTTCTTTTCATTCGTGACCGGAACGGATCATTGTTGACCAGAACAAAAGCCCCAGGCCCGGCTGGGCAATGGTCATCATGGGGTTCAGTCTCGGCTCAATTGGGAATTCCACCAATACACGGAAAGCCTTCAGCTATATCCAATGGAAATACGATGAACGTATATGCCAGATCAACAACCGGCAGCGTTCTGCGTTTTTCATTCAGCGAAGAATGGTCGGTTTCAGATCTTGGCGGAAGCATAACCGGCTCTATGACGGCAATTGACGGAGGATTCCTCGCAAGATCTGTGAACGGAAATCTTATGACTTTTACAGGCGGAAAATGGACAGACCTCGGCGTTCCTATTGATCGATAAATGATCGGGCTTTAATCGAAGACTATCCTTTGCTTTGATGATATTTTGAGGCGACGTTCTCCCTTCCCCAGCGAAGGGTCGTCGCCATCCATATTAGCTCGTCGATAAATCCGCTGGCCCGTCTTTCATATGCCTCGTCCAGTAGATTTCCTTCTTCGTCAAATCTGGTGCCGATCTTGGTGAAATTTATGTCAGTGAATGTGGAGACGAGACCGAGTTCCCTAACGACCGGGAGCAGATTTTCGATGACACGGGTGCCGCCCCAACTTCCGGCCGAAACTCCAACAAAACCGACCGCTTTATGAATATATTCTTTTAGAAGAAGATCCAGAATGCTTTTTAGAATTCCCGGATAGCCATGGTTGTATTCCGGCGTGACAATGACAATGGCATCCGCCTGAGTGACGGCCTCTTTCCATTCCGGAAATTGATGTCCGATCTCCATTCCGTAATGGTCGCCCGGCAAATTGAAATCTCTAGGATCAAAAAACCTTGCTGAGATCTCATTTCGCTCTTCTAATTTCTGGAAAAGCCAGTTTGCAGCATGTTCACTTTTTCTGTCCTTTCGGTTGGTACCGAGCAGCACCACCACCTGCAATGTCTTTTCGCTCATATTATTTGAATGGTTTCGCCCCTTCTAGTCTGCCCATGATGCCATCGTGACAC
Source organism: Acidobacteriota bacterium (assembly GCA_019639215.1). GTDB lineage: Bacteria > Acidobacteriota > Blastocatellia > Pyrinomonadales > Pyrinomonadaceae > OLB17. Next base: position 13,779 of record JAHBSH010000022.1, on the reverse strand, counting down.
AGCCGACAGATAAATCCGCGTTCCTGCCCACTTTTGGGATCATTATTCTCATGTACAGCTACAGGATCTTCAAAACCGAAACGCTCAGCTATTGATACTACATCCAAGACAAGATCAAAATACACCCATTCGCGGCAATTGTCTGACCATGCCTGTCCACGATATGTTTCCGACGCACCTGACCGGATCAGTTCCTGTTCTAGTCCGGCAAGGTGAGAACAAACCATAGAGTAAGAAAACAAGGCCAGAAAATATTGCGAATGAAACAACCGCTACTCGATATCTACCGCCAGTCCGGAGTTTCCGGTTGTCGATATACTACTTCTCCGTTCACATCAACATAGCGGCCTTCCCATTTCGAATGAATATCCTCTGGGTTGAGCGAAAGCTTAATATCCTCCATTCGAGGCGTCGCGTAAACATTGTGCCATTGCTCGCCGACGAAAAACCACAAGGCGTACACTGCGGTGAGTGTTCCTGTCGGCACATTCATTGCCGACAAGGCCGCGGCAATAATAGCTGCGACACGAGCCCAAGGCTTACGTTTGATCATTGCATAGGCAGCAATAAAACTTGGTGAGAGGAGGAGTAGATTGAGCAGAAGAACAATACCACCTATGAATGCAAAAGGGCCGCTTGGAATATCTTCACCAGGTCCGGCAAATATGAACAGCGCCATGACGGCCAGAACCGCCGTAAACATCAGTACTTGTAAAGAACCATGCGCGATGAACGCCCAAGCAATGTACTTATTGTGCTGTTCGTCTGTCATGATGATCTGCTTGTCGGCAAAAGACTACTCTGCTTCAAGCACCTGCGCGACTGTCTCTTTCTTAAGGCCGCGTCCTTTCCGCTTATTGTAATCATTGAGAGAGATTTGCGGGTCGCGCCAATTATCAAGCAAAGCCGTCTGGTGAACACATTGGATAGTACACGTCGGGGCACACCATTTCTCTGTGATGTATTCACGCTCCATATCCTCGTGCGTGTATTCCAGAAGTGGAATGCCCGGTGTTCCACGCTGCTGCGAGCACCAGTTGACTATACCTTTCTCATCTATGTACAGATACCTTGCCCCGGAACGGCAACGCCATTCATATTCCTCGCCTTCCACCAATTTATCCTGAAACCAGTTCCATCGGGCGTATGACCGCGTTCCTTTTGCCTTGATCTCTTTATAGACCTCTTTTTCACGCGGTGTCAGGCCTTTGTTCAGCCCCATGTCGTCGTGGATAACGCCGACGGTCGAAGAAAACCCTAATTCGCGCGCACGATTGGCTATTATCAAGGCTTCTTCCGGGTTTGCCACGCCGCCACCAACGACAGAGTTAATGTTCACCTTAAATTTGGCGTGGTCGCGAAGATTGACAAGTTTGGCATCAAGCACCTTTAAGCTTTTTTTGGAAACATCGTCGGGCGTAACGTTATCTATTGATATCTGGAGATAGTCCAAACCGGCCTCATTGAGCTTTTTGATCTTCTCAGGCTGAAAATAGTAGCCGTTCGAGATAAGGCCTGCGATCATTCCGTGATGCCTTATGCGTCCGATGATGTCATAGATCTGTGGATGCATCATTGGCTCGCCGCCTGAGATCGTGATCACAGACGAACCAAATTCAGCCAGCTTGTCTATCCTTTCGAGCATCGTGTCGATCGGCACCGGATCGCTCGTTTTGTCGTATTCATTGCAGTAAGTGCAAGAAAGGTTACACCGCCGCATTGGCACAATATGTACCAACACAGGATGTTTTGTGGACACGAATGCCCTTACGGTGTGCCTGACACCGCGTGTGAATCTGCTGAATCCGCTTGCCTTTGGCATAGTTCTCTATCTTACGCCATCAATATTCGGCAATCTTACATGCTTCCTTGAACACTGAAAACATTGACCTAGCCGTATCAAAACGTAATGTTTATTATAAATTCTTGTTTCCCGTCTTACAAACATAAATAGCCCCGGCCAAACGACCGGGGCATAAACCTAGCAATGTCGTCATGCTAAGATTTTAGAATCTCGGTGCCTTTCGGCAATCTATAAACGAACTCAGATGTATTGATCTGTCCGTTTCGCTTAAGGTTCGTAAGCAAAATTGTTGTCGAATCATTATTTTTCTCAAGTATTTTCACCTGCAAAGGCATACCATCACTATCGACCCAGACCTCCGCATGAGAATAGCTACTTGATTTTTTCGGGGTCAGTTTCATTTGGATAGTGTTCGTACCGCTACTAAGTGTCGCATTCTCTGACAAGATAGCCACATCAAAATTTGCCCGCAGTTCTTTGCTGGACATGTTCATAAAACTCAGCGCCGGTGCCGCGTTTGCATTTTTAGAAGCCTTGTCAGTACTGCCTGTATAAGCCTGTTTTAAGCGTGGCCGATAGATCATATACTGTTTGTTTGCAACGGTCATGATCTCCTCAGGGCTTTTCCAGTCAAGCCGGACATACGGGCTTCTTTGGTTCTTTCCAGGAAGATATGTCAGCGTACCACTATTTGTTTCAGTTGTACCTATCTGATGGTTTTCTTGAACGCGTTTTATATCTGCCTTGAGTGACGTCATTGCCTTGTTGTGAGCATCCATTCTTCGTAGGATCTCATTCTGAACTCCCTGAGCAGACGCATCTCCGGCAAATATTGAAATTGCGGTAAATATTAATGCAAAGGTTATAGCCTTGGTAAAAATTTTCATAGCAGTATTTCCTAAATTTCCGGTATCGCCCGGAATATCTAGCGATACTCAATTTTATATATCTCTATCTTATTTCTATCTCGTAAACCGTCTCGCCGAGGGCATTTTTCTTTTCACGAGACTCTATTATCTCGGCCTTTGGGTTTCCACTGATCTCACGGACACGCTTTGCCATGACGGTTCGGTCAGGAGAGAAATCTTCAGCTTTGACGATCAGACGCGAGGTTTGGGTTGCAAGCCTTTCGCGTTTATCGAACCATGCTTTTGGGGTAAGAAAAATAAAAGCGACTATAAGCAGGCAGAAAATGACATATACCGAGGTTTCCCGGCTGTAATTCCACAAGATGAATCGTTTGAATATCGACATCTTCTTAAAGGGATGGTCATTTTCGTCCGTTCCCTAACCATTATCGACGATCCTGCCATCCAGCATTCTGATCGTCCGTGAACAGACTGCCGCTGCCTCCGGGTTATGGGTTATCATCACGATCGTCTGGTTGAATTCACTGTTCAAACGTTTGAACATATCCAGGACGATCTCAGAATTTTCAGTATCAAGGTTTCCCGTTGGCTCATCCGCCAGTATCATTGCCGGGCTATTGATGATAGCACGTGCAAGAGCAACTCTCTGCTGCTCTCCGCCTGACAATTCCAGCGGTTTATGGTGCATTTTATCTTCCAATTTAAGAAGCCGCAAGACCTCACGCCGCCTTTCGCTGCTGCCGTTACCGTTTCCGGTGTGTATCTTTTCTGCCAATTTCAGATTGCCTTCGGCTGAAAGCGTCGGAAAAAGATTGAATCGTTGGAACACAAAACCGATCTTTCTGCGACGTATATCAGTTCGCTGAGCGTCACCGACGGCGGAAATATCTTCACCATCAATGATAATTTTACCGCTGGTTGGACTAAGCAGTCCTCCTAAAAGATGGAGCAATGTTGATTTGCCACAGCCTGATGGCCCCATGATCGCAACAAACTCACCTCGCTCGACCTCAAGCGACACCCCGCGTAAAGCGGATACCTCAAGTTTTCCGATGCGATATGATTTTGCGAGATCTTCTGTGCGTAGGATCGTTTCCATTTAAACAAAACTTTTATTGCGTTCTTCGACCAATGTTAAGAGATGAAGATGTTGACCCGCTGACTATCTCCTGAAGTTCCCGGTCAAGGTCGACCTCTTCCAACCCCCAACTATTCTCCAGCATAAAAGCCCTAGCCGGATAGGTGCCGCCAATTGTCACAGATGAAGGCGACTGATAAGTAAGCGTCATTGCATACTTTTCTTGCGGGCGCGTCACGGTTATACGGAGCGGCAGATTTGCGTAAACACTGTTTTCGGTCAGATTACCCGGAACTCCGTAAACAATGTCTGATTCTATCTCACCTCTCGCATCAAATATTTGCTGCCGTGCAAGTCTTATGTTGACTACACGATCAAACCAGAACCGTCGAAGTATTCTCAGCTCACCTGAGGTGTCACGAACAAATTCGTCCAGAAGATAATAACCCCGATTGACTATGCGCAAAGGCGACTTCTTCGGTTGGTCAAGGTCTTCTTCTATCTGAAATGTCGTGCTGTGCGTATAAACATTGTCTTGAGATATTGGCCTTACCAGCATTGCGTCGGTAAAGTGTTGAGGACGCAGGTTGGCAAAAGCATTTACGTTCTGGCTTACAGCCCCCTTATCATTATTTTCATCTATTGCTTTCTGCAAACGTGAATAATCGGCATGATTACGCCCCTTCACAAACCGCTTAAACTTGCCGCTACCACCATCCTGAAGTATTGCAACGCGAAAGTTCTCTCCGTCAGATGTCATTTGGGCAACATCGGTCTTTATCACCGGCACCTGAACTTTCAGATATATATTAGACGGACGCTGAACAACCACTTCACCGTCCGCAGAGCGGTATATCTCCTTGCTGCCGAATTGGGCGAAAGAATTATCCTCAAATTTGAGGTCCATCTTTGCGTGGAGCGAATCGACACGAGAAAACCGTTCAACCTCTCGGAGAAGCTGTTCCTTAGTGGCATTCTCTGTTTTTAACAGAGTCGGTGTCTTACTTTCCTTTTTTACGGTGATGCAGGACGTCGCAAAAAGCAGCGTTGAAAGGACAGTAAGCAATAGCGGCAGGCGGCCGGAAAAATGAAAAAACATCTTCCGATTCTGATGATTGCCGCAAGGCGTCTGTTGTCCGGTAAATCTCATCTGCAAACGTTTCCCACAAATACCAAATCGTAGATAATACCACGCCGAAAGCCGTATTCCTAACGTTAAAAAAGAGCGAAACAAGGCCATTAAGTGCCCTGTCACGCCCTTGTAGATCATCGCCGGCCGGCCGTTATGCTGAGAACACGCCTGAAACTCGAGTAAAATAATCCTGCATCGTAAAGGCGAACATTATCAAAAGCCAGAAGAACGATGCCACAGCTGCCAGCCAGATCGTTTTCGAGCTCCACCTTACGTGCATGAAATACAGGATAACGAACATCATCTTGGTAAAGGCTATGGCAAGAGCCAACAAGGTGTTAGCCCCGGGAAATATCGAATCCAGATCCCAAAAGGATGAAAAATAGGTAAATATTGTACCAACGACCAGTATCAGGAATATGACAATATAACCCGGGATACCAATGTGTTCTTCGTGTTCTGCGTGGTTATCAGACATTGCTTAAACTCTCTCAGATCAATGTAAAAAGTGACGTCCCAAAAGGTACAACAACGGGAAAAGGAAGATCCAGACGATATCGACAAAGTGCCAGTAAAGGCCTGATATCTCGACCGGAGCATAATATTTTGGCCCATACGTCCCGATCCATGCTTTCCACAAGAGCCACAACATCACGCCAAGGCCAATGATCATGTGAAGAGCGTGAAGACCCGTCATCACAAAATAGATGAAGTAAAAGAGCCTCACCTTGTCGCGGAATTTGTCCGCGTCGATCTCACCGTTAGTAAAATAGCCGATCTTTTCATCAGCAGTAAGGTAGTTCTTTTCCTGAGCAAGCTTTACTAGAGAACAGTCCTTCCACTGAAATTCGCCCTTAGGATTTACGTAGTGATCGTCACCGTCTCCGTGGCCGACCTGTGTACAGTCCTGCTCCGTGACATGAGGGGCAGATGTGTCTTCCTTGACCTTTTTGTTCCAGCCCGTAACCGGCACTAGGCCATGATTATATTTGTCCGTGTATTCTATCGCCTTGACACCCAAAAATACCGAACCAAACAACATGGTAAGAACTATCATGGCGACCTGAAGCGTTCTGTTGCCCTTTTGGGCATAATAAACCGTCAGTGCCATCGTCAAGCTACTAACGATAAGAACAAGTGTGTTAAGACCGCCCCAGAACGGATCCAGATGATTACTCCCGGCGGCAAACGCCATCGGAAAACGCCACCTGAAAACGAGATAGGCGGTAAAAAGTCCGCCAAAGAACATGATCTCCTGAGCAAGAAATGCCCACATCGCGATCGATACGGATTCTTCCTGCTGATTCATGTCCTCGAACTGATGCTGCAAGCCCGGTTCGTGATGTTCGTGTGTGTCTCCGTGTGCTGTCATCTGGCAATAATCACCTTACGAATGAAAATCCTTTTTGTTGTGGACGACTACCAATACTCGGCCTGTCGATCTCTGTTTACTAAACTTACTCGGTCAGATGTTAAACGGTTACAGCCTCTCGACGGCGGGCTTCTTCAATATCCAAACCGCTTTCTTCACCAAAATCATACGCTTCCCACGTCACGACCGGCATTTCCTTAAAGTTCTCAGTTGGCGGCGGTGAACTCGTTCTCCACTCAAGCCCAGGATGCATCCACGGATTATCCGCTGCTTTTTTGCCGTAAAAGAGTGAGTGAATTAGATATACAACCGGCATTAACAATCCGATGCCAAGCACCGACGCTCCAGCCGTTGAAAATATATTAAGAACCTGAAGCTCTTCAGGATAGGATGCGTATCGACGCGGCATTCCCATATATCCCAAAATGAACTGCGGGAAAAAGGTCAGATTGAAACCGACAAATACAAGCATCGCCGAGACCTTGCCCCAGAATTCTGAATACATCCTTCCTGTCATCTTCGGCCACCAGTAATGAATGCCGGCAAGATACGCGATCACCTGACCGCCAACCATAACATAATGGAAGTGGGCAACAATAAAATATGTGTCAGTAAGGTGAACCGTTAGGCCGATCGAACCCAGAAATAATCCGGTCAGGCCGCCTACCAAAAACAGTCCTAAAAACCCGATCGCATAAAGCATTGGGGTGTCATACGATATCGACCCCTTATACATCGTTGCTACCCAGTTAAAGGTCTTTATAGCTGACGGCACTGCTACGACCATTGTCAGGAATGAGAACACGAGTCCAGCAAAGACCGACTGTCCGCTAACGAACATGTGGTGTCCCCAAACAAGGAATCCAAATACTGCAATTGCGATCGATGAAAAGGCAACAAACTCGTACCCAAATATCCTCTTTCTGGAAAAACCGGCAATGACCTCACTGATAACTCCCATTCCCGGCAAGATCATAATGTAAACAGCCGGATGTGAATAGAACCAGAAGAGATGCTGGAAAAGGATCGGGTCACCGCCAATGGCAGGATCAAAAATACCTATTCTGGCAAACCTTTCAATAGCGACTAGCAGGATCGTTATCGCAACGACTGGCGTGCCGAGTATCATCACGAGGCTGGTCGCATAATGTGCCCATACGAACAACGGCAGACGGAACCATGTCATTCCCGGAGCCCGCATCGTATGAATAGACACGATGAAGTTAAGACCCGTCAGGATAGACGAAAATCCGTTGATGAAAACTCCTATTCCTACTGCCATTACGTAAGAGTTTGAGAACGTCGTACTGTATGGTGTGTAGAATGTCCAGCCGGTGTCAACGCCGCCCTTCATCAGCGCCCATAGCGTGATGATGCCGCCGATCCAGTAAATATAGAGACTGAGAAGATTGATGCGAGGCAGGGCAAGGTCTTTTGCCCCGATCATCAGCGGCAGCAAAAAGTTTCCAAGGATCGCCGGGATCGCCGGGATCAGGAAAAAGAACACCATCAAAATGCCGTGCTGTGTAAAAACCTTGTTGTACGTAGCTGTTTCCAACAGGTCACTGGCCGGTGTGAGCAGTTCAAGCCTGATGAATGCGGCATATATTCCGCCCATCAGAAAGAATGCCGAGACGGAGAGAAGGTACATCAGCGCAATGCGCTTATGATCTTTTGTCAACAGCCATGATTTCAACGTGTGGCCATTATTGATATAGTTCAGCTTTGGCTCATCCGCTGGAATCGAGTTACCTGAAATTGCGCTTACATCCTGCATAATTACCTGTCACCACCTTGCGTATTGCCGCTGCCAGCATCCGTTCCAGTACTTACCGGTGAAGGAGCCGCCGCAGGAGTTCCCGTCGTTGCGGTAACACCGCTAAGCGACTTGATATACGCTACAAGCGAAAGAAGCTGTTCTTCCGTCACTTGTCCCTTGAATGTCGGCATGATCGGCTGATAGCCTTCGACGACCTGTGCTCCCGGATTGAGTATCGAGTTTCGCAGATATTCGTCATTGACCAGAACCTTTTGCCCGCCGACCAAACTCACCTCTTTACCGTAAATTCCCTCGAGTTTGGCTCCTCTTTGCTGCTGACCGCCCGTATGACATGACGCACATCCCAGCTTATTCTCAAAGAGATCCCGTCCCTGCTCTATGGGCGTCTGTCCTGTTACGTTGCCCTGAAGCCAGTTCTCATAATCCTTCTGCTCCATGACATATACGTAACCGACCATACCGGAGTGGTTCAGCCCGCAATATTCCGCACAATACAAATGATATTTACCGGGCTTGGTCGCTTCGAACCATAAGTAGGTGAAGCGGCCCGGAACGACGTCTGCCTTAGTTCTGAAAGCAGGAATGGAAAAATCGTGCAGAACGTCCTCTGTGGTCATGGTCAGCTTGACCTTTCTGCCAACCGGAACGTGGAGTTCATTTATCTCGCGTTGCCCCGTCTCGTGCTGTATCTTCCACATCCATTGTTTACCGACAACGTAGACGTTCATCGCATCTTCAGGCATGCGATATTGTGTGTAGTACACGACCGCTCCGCCTAGAAATATGGTCATGGATATGACAAATGGAATGATGGACCATACAGTCTCAAGCACCATCGAACCGTGTATCTCGTCCGGTGTCGCGAATTTCTCACGTTCCCGATACTTGACGATAAAGAAGAATATCGCCGCGACGATCGGGATGGTGAATCCCACGCTGACGAGGATCAGGTAGAAATAGAGATAGTCCACCTGCCATGCAAAACTGGAGGCCTGCTCCGGAAACAATGGAATCCACGAATTCGTCTGCATAATCAACATAATCCCGCAGCCGGAAATGTCCGGCGATCTACGCTCAATTTTTCGAGCGGCCACGCCTCCAAAAAACAAATCCCATAGCCGCCATCCCCAATAGAGTGGCAACCGCCGCGATCCTCATCGTAGAGAGTATGGCAAAACCGTACTTCCCTGTAGATGGGTCATAATGAAAACAATATAAAAGCAACTGGTCAGTAACGCTGCCGACCTTATTCTCCGCCGATTCAACCAGCCCGAGCCTGACATCACGCGGGGCATAGTCGATCCCGTAAAAATATCTTGAGAGTGTGCCGTCCGGTGTTATGACCATGATGCCACTGGCGTGGGCGAACTGCTCTGACTTTTCATCCCATTCATAAGAAAAACCAGCCGCCTCAGTAATAGCATCTATCGCCGCCTGGTCTCCTGTAAGAAAATGCCAGCCGGACTCAGTTCCGGGACGACCGTATCGCTCCATGTACCCGGCCTTTTTATTTTTTGCCAGTTCAGGAATGTCATTTTCCTTAGCGTCAAAGCTTACAGCTATTACGTCAAAATCTTTTCCGGCATCAAGGTTAATACCTTTTAATGTTCCGGTCAGGCCGTTGAGAACCTGATTACACAACATTGGACATTCGTAATAGACCAAAGCCAGAATAGCCGGCCGGCCTTTATTGAAATATTCGCCCAACTTTACCGCCTGACCATTCTCATCCTTGAAAACGACATCAAGCGGCAGATGTCCACCCAATTTCTGTTCAATGCCGGTCTTTTTCAGCGGAGCCGGCAAACCTTCTGCAGTACTGACCGTTGGGTCGTACTTCCTAGGAGAATAGAGCGGCGAATTATAATGCTCGTTCTTTTGAGCAAGGCTGACGGCTGGACAGACCACGGTCATTGCGAGAAAAAATATTCCCGCCATGAACATTGTCGATCTCTTACTGCTAACCATCACTTCCTCTCTTTTCGGTGCCAAAACTGATATCCGGCACCTGTTCAAAATCTTTATTTTCTTTCGGCCGTTGCCATTCTTCCTGAACTGGCGTCCGTCAGATACCTTTTAGATCTCTCAGCATTCTTAACGGCCTCTTCACCGGTACGGGATTTTACACCCTGACTTAGAAACTCTTCCTTTGCCTGATCTATCGGCATGGCTATTACTATTCCGGTCTCAGAATCTTTTCTGCCGTTCTTTCGCAGATCATCCCACTGCTTTTTTAATTCCCAGTACTCCGCTTGCGGTACGGCTAATTCCAGATTTACTCGTCCGTTAGGTGAATCAACGCCAAATCCCGGTGCAGATTGAAGTCGCGGTTCTGGCGGAAGGCGATCCCTTTCACTCAGCTGCATCGGATTGCGGACAGCATGTTCTTCCGCAGAACGCTGTTCCATAACGCCCCACAAGATATACATCAGGCCGAACGTTATAACGATGAGAAGGAACAGGCCTACTCCGAAATAAATGACGCCCTTTAGCTGGATCTCATTACGCTCGTATCCAAGCTCTATATCGGCCTGTGTTAGATCTTTTTCTCCGTGTCCCATAATCTCTGGCTGGCGGCCTGGCCGCAACTATTAAATCTTAATGCCCTTTTCCGTGCTTCACTGCGTTCTCAAGGAAAGGATCCATTACCGGCACAACCGGACGTTTCATATACTGTCCGATGAAATACCACAACCACAATCCGCCTATGGCTATTGGTGCGGCAATATCCATCCAACTTACAATAAAGGCTCCCTTTTCAATGGTCTTATCGATCCTTGGATTTGGAGCGATCAAATAGAACATATCAACAAGCCTCATGAGCAGTAGAAAGACCGCGAGGTAAGCCAGTCGCTTATACGTACGCTTGAAATCCTGCTGCAAAAGAATGAGGAATGGGAAAGCAAAGTGGAAGATAACAAGAAGTGTCCCCACTGCCATCCAGCCGCCCTTCATTCTTACGAGGTACCATCCGGTCTCTTCAGGGATGTTACCCGACCATATGATCAGGAACTGCGAGAAATTGAAATAAGCCCAGACCATTGTTAAGGCAAGCATCAGTTTGCCCAGGTCGTGAAAGTGGCGTTTGCCCAATATTGCATTCATTGGAGCCTTGTCCGACATGTACATCAGCAGGACAACGCAGAACGAGAAACAGCTCAACGCCCAGCCGGCAACGAACAAAAGTCCCCATATCGTCGAAAACCAGTGTGCGTCCAGCATCATGACCCAATCCACAACTGCGAATGTCACGATCAGAACATAAAAGACCATTGTCGGGCCTGAAAAAGCCGTAGCAGTCCCGAGCCATTTCGCAGCCTCCGTGTGATCCTTAGAAGCATCCTGTGCAGCTCCCCATTTATTTAGCAAATGCACGATCACATACAGCAATGCGAAATAGATGATTGAACGAAGTATCCAACTTTCCTGGGTCATGAACCATCCGCGATGGGCTATCGCGTAATCAGTCGCGGGCCACGTTGTCCAGTAATGGTAATACTGGATGAATGCCAGCGGTATGAATAGCACGATCACTAACGGAAGCGTACGCGAAGCAGCCTCAACAATGCGGCGTATAACAACTCCCCATGCTCCGCCTGTCAAGTATTGGAGCATGATGATGCCGATCGAGCCTATCGTGATCCCGCCCCAGAATATATACCCTAGCAACCACGAACGCAGTGCCTGTTCCGGCGACAGATAAAGGCCGACCGCACATGCAAGAGTAGCGATACCGCCGATGCCGAGTGCAAGCGATCTGTACTTTTCTAGATCTTTTGGTGCCTGATATTCACCTGTACCGTTCACTGTGTGACACCTCCGGAAGTGTTCGTATTTGCCGCCGGTTTATCCTCAGCAGACGGTGAAGCAGGTGTATTGGCCTGCGTATTTGCATTCATCTTCAAAGCTTGGTCGGGATTTTGACTGACCTGCAGCGTCCTTATGTAGGCAACTATCGCCCATCGATCTGCCGCGGGTATAGAGGCAGCATAGCCGTTCATCCTTCCCCATCCATTGGTAATAACGTCAAAATAGTGACCCACAGGAGCGTTCCTGAGCCTGTCATCGTGGTATGTCGGCGGCTGTGAAAATCCTCGTCGGACGATCATTCCATCACCAGCTCCAACGGGGCCGTGGCACACGATACAGTAGATGTTGTATCTTTCCTCACCGCGATCAATAAGTTCACGAGTCACGGGCAGTGGAAATTCGTCAATTGCGTTCGGAAAACTTGTGACGAGCGTATTTCCGCTTGCATCGGTTGTGGACTCTACCTGAACATTCGGGTCAGGATTGTCTATCTTACCGGTGTAAAAGGCCTTATCCTCTTTAAGCTGGCCTCGCGCTACTGTACCTGATGGAGGTGTCCGCGATGCGCTCCGGTCGCTGAATATACCGTCGCTCTTCTGATAGGTCTCGTAACGAGGCTGGTCTTCCATATCAAACCTGACGCCACAGCCCGAAGCAAGCGCTGTCAAGATGACCAGAAAACAAAGACCAAGATTACGCGGCGAAACTGTCAAACTGAACATCATTGACATCGTGCTCGAAGCTTCTCTGCTACTCATATTTCGTGTTTCGGTGCTATTCTTCGACATCAAACACCTCCTGAGCATTCAGGCTCCGCAAGAATTCCCGCGTTTCATCTTGATCGTAGTTCGGGTCGGCGGCCTCTATCAATAAAAAGAACTTCTCACGCGACGCCAGAGCGAAGCGGGGAACGTTGAACACCGGATGATACGGGCTTGGCAAGCCGTTCAGGAACAGCATCCCGAACACGGCAGTAAAACCAGCCAGCAAGATCGTCAGCTCAAACGTCGGCGGAACGAATGACGGCCAGCTCAGGAACGGGCGTCCGCCCACATTCAGCGGATAGTCTATGTAATGAACAAAGACCTGAAGGCCGATGCCCAAACACATTCCTGCGATCCCGCCAAAGAACACAAGCACCGGCAGAATGCTTCTTTTTATTCCCAGAGCCTCGTCCATCTCATGGAGCGGAAAAGGCGAGAAAGCGTCCGTTTTTGTATATCCGGCCTCACGAACCTTATTCGCCGCATCAACCAATTCGGTTGGTGTGTCGAATTCAGCCATTAATCCGTACAGTTTCACGTCCATAGCACGTTATTTCGCGATCCGCTTCCGCTCCTAATTATTTGGCGGATCGGTCCGGTCATAGGTCTCCTCGACCTGAACAACATTCTCCTCAAAATCCTGATGATGTCCGTGGACATTCGCATCCGGCAAAAGCGTCCGCACCTCAAAGATAGAGATGATCGGCAAGAACCTGACGAACAGGAACAAAAGCGTGAAGAACAATCCGATGGTCCCGATGAACATGGACCAGTCCCAAACGGTCGGCGAATACATCGCCCACGATGACGGAAGGAAATCCCTGTTCAAACTCGTGACAATGATGACAAAGCGTTCCAGCCACATGCCGATACTGACGACGATCGAGATGATAAAGAGCCAGAACGGGCTTTCGCGAAATCTCTTGAACCACAAAAGCTGTATCGAGGCTCCGTTACAGATTATCAGCAGCCAGTATGACCACCAATACGGGCCGCCGAACATGCGGTTCTTCATCATGAACCACTCGTAAAGGCTGGCGCTGTACCATGCAAAATACGCCTCCATCGCATAGCCGTAAACCACGATCAGGCCGGTCGCCAGCATCACCTTGCCCATGTAAACCAGATGGGTATGGGTGATGAGGTCCTTCATGTTGAACCACACACGCA
>JAHBSH010000021.1 GCA_019639215.1 Acidobacteriota bacterium | reverse complement strand
GCTATTCTTATCGAAGACGGAATCGCACCTGACCTCGTCGCCGAACGCTTTCGCGTCTATGAAAGGTACGGCATCTGAGGTCTTCATCTTAGTAAGAGTTGCGTTTCCGCAAAGCAAAGGGCGTTAGACATATATACGGTTCTATCACGCCTTTGGGTGGGCTTTGTCGTAAACGGCGATCATTTTTTCCATTGAGACCTGTGTATAGATCTGTGTTGTAGAGAGACGTGCATGGCCCAGCAATTCCTGGATGTCGCGGAGGTCGGCGCCGCTGTCCAGCAGGTGTGTGGCAAAGCTGTGGCGGAGGCTGTGGGGCGAGATATTATGGATGTCGGCACATTGAGCGATGTATTTATCTATCATCCGCCCGACGCTTCGTGTGGTCAGGCGCCCGCCGCGACGATGCAGAAAGACCGCTTTGTCGTCACGCTCGGCGGGCGGACATTGGTTCAGAAAGACCGGGCGTGATTCGGTCAGGTAATGCATCAGCGCCTGCAGGGCGTGTTCGTGAAACGGCACGATACGCTGTTTTCGTCTTTTGCCCGTAACGCGGACCATGCGTTCGCGAAAATCCACGTCCTGCATATTTATCCCGACAAGTTCACCGACGCGGATGCCCGTAGCATACAGAAATTCCATAATGGCGCGGTCGCGGCGGCCAAGGTCGGTGTTGATGTCGGGCGTTTCTATGAGTCTGACGGCGTCTTCCGTCGAAAGATGATTAGGCAGCTTTCTTTCGATGCGAGGTGTATTGACGAGTTTTGCAGGATTGGTTTCCAGTTTGCCTTCGCGTATCAGAAATTGAAAGAATGTGCGGAGGCTGGCAAGCTTTCTGGCCCGAGAAGCTTTCTTTTTTCCGGCGGCGTCGAGAGCGGCCATCCATTCGCGAATTGTCAGCCGGTCGATCTCATTGACGGCGATGTCTTGGCGTTTTTCTACTCTGAGCAGGTGGTCGCGAAATTGTTCGAGGTCGCTGGCATAGTTGCGCAACGTATGCTGACTCATGTTTCGCTCATGCGTCAGGTGTTCCAAAAATTGTTCCAGTGATCGGTTGAACATTGGCGGCAAAGCGACGGTCATCGCATAGAAACGTAATAACCTTTTCTTGCCCGTATGGTCAAGCCGGTGCGGTTCTTTACACGGACCTCTATCTGGCGAAACTCGCCTGTTTTTCCCTTGTCATCATCGGGATAATAGCTAAGCACGTATTGTTCTGAAAGATCGGCTGATATCTGGTCGAACGCCATATCAAGTTCTCTTTGGTCGATTGGCATAAAGACCGCTCCGCCCGTCTGATTGGCAAATGACTGCATACGGCGTTCGGCCGCCAGCGAGCGAATATTTGCATTGCCGCTGCGAGAACCGGTGCGGATAAAATTTTCGAAACCGGTCGTCTGCACAATGAATATCTGACAATTTGCCAGCTGAGCAGTTCTTAAGGCTCGTTCAAATGTCGTATCGGTCTTTGTATCGTCGCCGTCCGAAACGATGACGATAACGCGGCGACCGGCAATATCTTTAAGATAATTTGCAGCGAGCTGTATGCCGTCCATAAGGGCAGTGGCTCCTTCGGGCGGCGGAAATGCCCTGATCGCACTTGCCAAAATGTCGCGGTTGGCGGTCAGCGGCTGCTCAAGCCGCGTCACCGTTGCTACGCTGAAAAGAGAACCGAGATCTTTATCAGGCCGCAGCACGCGTTCAAAAAAACGAGCGGCGGCATCGATCTCAAACTTTCGCGCCGCCAGAACACTGCCCGAATTATCAAAAAGCATCGCAAGCCGAACAGGACTGTCCGAACGCGTCATTTCGCCGATCTCTACCAGTTTTCCGTCAATAAAAAGTTCGATATCTGATAAACAAAGGTCACGCAACGCCCGGCCGTTTTGGTCAATTACCGAAACAGGTATTGGGACAAGGGTAGATTCAACCTTTATTACATCTTCTTCATCATCTGTGGATCTGGGTGTCGGCGTCGGAGTTGGCTGCTTTCCCGCGACAACAACACGCGAGCGTTCGTTCGTGGGAGAATAGTTGCCTGGATGCTGAGGAGTAGGACGAGCCTCCGGCGTTTCAGACGGTTTTACGCGCCCGGATTGTGCGGACAGGTCGGCAAAGGCCAGCAAAATTATAAGAAAGGCGAACTTCATTCAAATAAATACAGCGCATGACGCCAAGTTAATTTGTTTGATTGCGGAAATGCTGTTTTATTTGCCTGCGCTCAAGATAAATTTGATCGGGCGATATCTTAGGCGGCTTAAGCCGGCTCCCCGCGAAGCGGCAAATAGCCACGTGCTTCAGCACGTGGTCAGTGTTCCGTATGATGTATAAGGCCGATTTATCGTCCTTTACTCAGCTTTAGTTTTCATCATCGGAGTGTTTTTCCAATCGTTCGTGCGTTGTTCCTTTGCGATGATGGTCTTTCTGATTTTTTATGTAATCAACAACCCAAGGCAGATCCTTAGTTCCAAAACTGACGATCCCATAACCACGCTGCCATTGTAATGTATTAGGCCCGAATTCTTTGTTGATGTAGTAGGAGCTAGAACCTTTCAATTTTCCAATCCAATCTGAAGTCAGTATATTTGGCTGTATACTTATGGCAATGTGAACGTGGGTTTCGATGCCTCCGATAGCATGTAATCGAACTCCCGGAGTTTCAAGGATCTTGTGGGTCAGAAAATGATAAAGACGTTCTTCGATTCGCTCGCTGATCATCGGCCGACTCAATTTCGTGTGCCACGTGATATGGAAGTTTATCTCGGAATATACGCTGTCGGACATTGCTAAAATATCTGCAAGGACTATAAATCGCCCTTACTTAATTCACCTTATCCATACCACGGCATAAACGCCGTGGCTATTTGCCCTTCGGGAAAGACCGCTAAAGCAGCCTTTTTACTTAATTACTCAATCGTTTGCGGTATTGAGGCTTATAACCATTTTCAAGATGATAACTCAAACAAGCTTGATGAGAAACTAAGGATGCAAACCTAACTTAACGACAAACATTTTCCAGCCACGCGTCCCAGTCCTTTAACGCTCGCTCGACCTGAAAAGAGTGGCGTTCGCGTTTTTTTCGATATTTTTTGCGAAGCTCAGGCGGCAGCGGTTCGAGCAGGCCGAATGTTATGTTTACGGGCTGAAAATTCTTTGTCTCGACGTTTGAGACATAACGGCAAAGGGCTCCGATGGCTGAGGTTTGCGGAGCGGTTATCATCGGTTTTCCGTTTAGCGTATTGACGGCATTGCGGCCCGCGAGCCAGCCGGTTGCGACGGATTCGACATAGCCTTCGACACCTGTGATCTGTCCCGCGAAAAACAGGTTCGGATTGCTTTTTGTCGCCAGCGTCTCATTCAAAATTTTTGGCGAATTTATGAACGTGTTGCGGTGTATCTGGCCGAACTGCAAAAACTCGGCGTTCTCAAGTCCCGGAATGAGCCTCAAAACGCGTTCCTGCTCGCCGTAACGCAGATGGTTTTGAAAACCGACCAGGCCGTATGCGTCCGCCATCAGATTTTCCTGACGAAGTTGTACACAGGCGTAAGCTTCTTCGCCGGTCTTGGGGTCGGGCAGGCCGACGGGTTTCATCGGGCCAAAGCGGAGCGTATCAACGCCGCGACGCGCGATCTCCTCTATCGGCAGACAGCTCTCGAACCAATGAGTTTCCTCAAACCGTTTTAGCGGCACTGACTTGGCTTCGGTCAGGGCGTTAAAGAACGTTTCGTACTGCTCTTTTGACATCGGGCAATTGATGTAATCATCGCCGCCTTTGCCGTAACGTGCAGCTTTAAAGGCAATCGACATATCTATCGAATCCGCCGCCACGATAGGTGCTATCGCGTCATAAAAATACAGTTGGTCGTCGCCCGTAAACCGCATGATGTCCGCCGTCAACGCATCGCTGGTCAGCGGCCCGGTCGCGATGATCGTTATGTCAGAACCGGGAGCAGTAGCGACCGGGTTCTTGTCCGCAACATTCACAGAGGACCCAGTCGCTATCGCTCCCGGTTCTGACAGGCTCCGCACCTCTTCACGAACGATCTCTATATTCGGATGCTGTTCTATCCGCTCGGTTATGTATTCGGCAAATTTTATGCGGTCAACCGACAAAGCCGCTCCCGCCGGAACACGCGTTGCCGCCGCCGCTTCCATCACTAGCGAACCGCCGCGACGAAGCTCTTCTTTCAACAAATACGGAGCCGAACCCGGCTCATCCGTCTTCAGCGAATTTGAACAAACGATCTCTGCCAGCTTGTCCGTCCGATGCGCCGGCGTCTGCAAAACCGGCCGCATCTCAAAAAGCCGCACCTTCACCCCAAGCTCCGCCGCCTGCCACGCCGCCTCAACCCCAGCCAATCCACCGCCTATTACATTTATAACCTCTGCCATTAGAATCAATTATAAACGCAACATACTGTAGCGGACTATTTGCATTCAACGTATTTCAATTGCATGTACATATCCGATTTGCCGAAGCGAGCGGTTTGATTTATGCTCCGAAGACAATGAGAAAACATTTCGTGTTGGTGTTTCTGTTCATTTTTGTGTCGGTTGTTTCCGCGAGCGGGCAGGAATTTGTTTCTGTTCGTGATGGGCGGTTGGTCAAAGGTGGTGAGGCGTATTATTTTGTCGGGGCGAATTATTGGTACGGGCCGCTGTTGGGTTTGGAGAAGGACAAGAAGCGGGGAATCGAGCGGCTGCGGAAAGAGCTGGACTTTCTGAAAAAGAACGGTGTGACGAACTTGCGTGTGATGGCAGGTGCGGAGGGCGAAGGGCTTTTGAATAATGTGCCGCGCGTTGAGCCGCCGCTTCAGCCCGAGCAAGGAAAGTTTAATGAGGAAGTTCTGAAAGGTCTGGACATCTTGCTGGCAGAGATGGCAAAGCGCGATATGCGTGCGGTCATTTTCTTTAGCAATAATTGGGAATGGAGCGGCGGCTTTCAGCAATACCTGATCTGGAACGACGCTATCGACCGCAAATGGCTGACCGAAAAGCCCGATTGGGACACGCTTCGCGATCTTGTAGCGAACTTTTATACTTGCGAACCCTGCAAGGCGGCTTATAAAAAGCAGGCCGAGCTTGTCCTTTCGCGAACGAACAGCGTCACCGGCAAAAGATATATCGAAGACCCGACCGTGATGTCATGGCAGATAGCAAACGAACCGCGCCCAATGCGTCCCACCTCAAATGATGCCTACAAGCGTTGGATATCAGAGACCGCCGCGTTCATAAAAAGCAAAGCTGCGAATCAGCTTGTTTCCATCGGTCACGAAGGCCGCATCGGCACCGAAAGCCTTGAGATATTTGAGCAGATCCACGCTGACAAGAACGTCGATTACCTGACAATTCACATCTGGCCGAGGAATTGGGCGTGGTTTGAATACGGCAAAATGGCAGAACAATATACAAAGGCCGAACAGATGACGCGCGATTACATAGACGAACACATCGTCGTCGCAAAGCGTCTTGGGAAACCGCTCGTGATAGAAGAATTCGGAATGCCGCGTGACGGACAGTCTTTTGACATAAAGGCAAAGACCGCGTTTCGCGACCGCTATTTCACAACGGTTTTTTCCTACATTAAAAGAGAACCGTTGATCGCCGGAGCAAATTTTTGGGCGTTCGGCGGCAGGGCAAGACAGATAAAAGGGCAGTTGTTTTGGAAACCGGGCGACGAATACATGGGCGATCCGCCGATGGAAGAACAAGGCCTTTACAGCGTGTTTGACCGCGACCGTTCGACGATAGAAGTAATAAAAAAAGCCGCGTCCAGCCTTTAGGCGGAAAGGTCAAAAACCTTTTGCTCCGATCTTTCCCTGTTCTGACAGCATTCTGACGGCTAGCGAAACGGCGTCGACCTGATCGTCGTGGCGTCCGTCAGGAAAGCGGCAAACTTCCTCAAGGAATTCATCTATCCACGCCCCGCGGACAAGCACGACCTGTCCGGCTTCGGCACGGCTTGCCCAGGCCAGGGCACGCGTGACCTTGTCCGTATCGGCTTTTATGCCTTTCAGCGGATAGCGGCTCAGGCTCCTTTCACGCTTCAAGTCCTGCAAAAGGGCAAGGCCATGCAGAGCTTCTTCGATGCCGTGTGATGTCCACTCTTCGGCCGCCATTCTTTCGGTGACGTAGCGATACTGTTCGGGATACGCCAATCGCCCGCGAAAGCCGTCAGCGATGTAAAGATCGCCATTTGCGTCCAATGCGCAGCGGAAAGAGGCTGTGAAATCGGCGGTCGTTTTTGTCGAAACAGCGAGGTCGTATGCCCGACACCAACGGAGGCCTTTTGGAGCAGCGTCGACAATGCGACCAAACCATTTGCGTTTGAAAAGGCCGCCATCGCGGGGAACCGGACGCTGCTGGTAAAGAGCCGAAAAAGCATAGCTGCCCAGCTTTCTCTTTATATTTAACAGCGTGTCGCGGTCATAGCGTTCAGGACAAAGAGCCTCGCCCTTGTTGCGTCCCAGCCGGTCGTTGTCCTCTTCCGCAAGGGCGGAAAGCGAAAGTATTTCCCATTCTTCGCCGCCATCAGCCATCTCTTTCAGCAGGCGTCCGGCTAGGTCGTCTTCGTGCCATCGCGTCTGTATCAATATCATCGCCGCACGGGGTTCGAGCCGTGTGTAGATGTCGTCATTGAACCAGTCCCATGTGCTTTCGCGATAAGCACGGCTTTCCGCCTCGGAACGGTTCTTTACAGGATCGTCTATTACGATAAGCTGAGCTCCGTACCCGGTTACGCCGCTGCCGACACCGACCGCGCAAAGTCCGCCGCCAGCCGTCGTTTCCCATTCGTCAACGGCCTTGCGGTCTTTTGCAAGCGGCATTGCGGCTTCGGCAATGCGGCGGATCTTTCGTGAAAAACGGTTGGCAAGGCGTTGATTGTAGCTGCCGAGAATTACGTGCATCTGCGGTTCGCGTATCATTCGCCATGTAGTGTATCTGACGGTAACGGTCTCCGATTTTGAATGCCGCGGCGGCATGAAGATCATCAGGCGTTTTGTCTCTCCGCGTGTTACGCGTTCCAGATGGGCGTAGATCAAAAGCTGATGCGGCCAGTCCCAAGTCCAGTTCGGCATTTCGGATCGCAGCCAGGCGTGAAAGTCAGGCGGTTCTTCGTCTTGCATTAATGGTGGTGAGAACTTGGCATTAGCGAATGGCGACTCCGGCAATGATGCCGATAGCTATGTCGCCGATGCGTTTCCAGACGGAAGGTTTCTTTTGTTTGAGCGAGGCAATAAGCGCGTCTTGTGCGGCGATGACAGCATCTTTCGCCGCCAGGGCTTCGTTCTTTGCGGCGATGGTTTGGCGAAAGGCTTCTGCCTCACTTTTTCGCGTTTCGTTCAGTTCGGTCAGAAGAGCGTTTGACGCTTTTTCTGTATCGAGGCGTTGTTTGAGCGCGGCATTCTCGCGTTCGAGAGCAGCGATAAACCTTTGCGAAAGCTCAAGCTCGGACGGTTTCGCTTCAGCGCTTTGTTGTGCCGCCGCTGCGGTTGCCATAAGCACGACGAGCAGCGTCTGTTTCAGCAGAAAGCTTTTCCAGTTCATCATCGAACCTCTCGGCAATGCGTCTGTTCTCTGAAAGCATATCTTCCAGATAGCGGATCTTTTCTTCGTAAACATAGGTCTTTTTCTCCAGATCGTTGGCCAGTTGCTGTGTTCTTTCTGCATTCTGCTTTTCAGACTCAATGCGGCTTTCAAGACGGTTGATCTGCATATATGAAATGAATGAACTCACCGCTGATGCCAATGCGATGACGGCCAACGCGGCCGCCGCCAGTTTGTGTTTTGTGATTATCATTTTTCGCCATCCTTTTTTCGGTTGTGCAGATAGATCTGAAGCAGTACGTCCACGGTTTTTCCGATAGCAAAAAAGACGATCGGCAAAATGATGGCAGAGACGAGCGTTATAACGGTCCGTGTTTCTATCGCCGCCAAAAATGACGATAGTGAGCTGAGGTATGCGATAAAAAGATTCTTTGTGTCGTTCATATAGTTAAACAATCTCGTCGGCGTTGCCTTCGCGGATCTTGCCCAGCGAGACCTGCCGGTAAAGGTAAATAAGCGTCAGAATGGCAGCGGTTACTGCGACAAAAAGCCACACTTCGCGCGGCAATCCGGCGATGATGCCAAAGACCGCCCATCCCGTTTGCCAAAGCGTTCCGGCAACGGTCGTCCACAGCGATTTCGCGCGGTCTGTCCTGACAACGGCCTTATTTGCTATGCGTTCTATCTGGTCATATTTCGCCGCTATGCGGTCGATGCGTGCCTCGATCTCGTCTAGCGTAGGCAGCACCGAACCGCTTTCCGGCTGTCGGGCCTGCGGATGTTTGGCGGGAAAAAGAGGAAGTTGTGGAGGGACAATATGGAGCATTTTGGTTTTGGAGGGGTCGATATACGGCCCGGCAGCCGTGCGGTTGTCGTCCGCCTGAGCGGGCGAAAGTTCGAGATCCTTTTCGGTCAGCGAAACGCCGTTTACTTGCAGCGGCAGGTCAAGGTGCCAATTGCCGACGGCGATCCGGTCAAGGAAAAATCTTGTCCGATAGCGCGTTGCTCGAAGTCGCGGCACGGATGCAAGCCACGCATCGCGGCGGCGGACGTATTCGGTGATCCACGTCTTTTCAAATTCTTTCCCGGAACTCTTTATTTGGACGCGGTCGCGGATCATTGCATATGAACCGTGCGTCAGCGAATCGTAAATGACAGCAAGCGACAGCGGCAGCGTAAAACCCGAACCGGCGCAGGCGCGTATTGCTGGCTGCATATACATCTCATGAGCGATCTGTTCTTGGGCAAGACGCATCTCTTTTGTTTCAGCGGTCCGCTTAAGGGCAGATCGAAATGCCTTATTTGCGGCAAGGCCATGGATCGATGCCTTTGAGGGCGAACGTAGAGTGTTCAGGTGAAGCAGCATCACATCTTTTTCGACTGTTCCGCCGTTTGCCAGATACTGCTCGACGACCTTTGCCAGTGAACCGGAACGGTGGGTGAACTGGGAAATTCCAAAGCTTATTCCTGCCCCGTCATTCAGCACCGCCAGAGCCGAATATCTGCCCTTTACCGAACCTGTCTCAAAGATCCTGACGATCGCAGCGGCCGTTCTTATGTCCTTTTCAGAAAAATTTGTTTCCGGTTGCTTCATCATCGAGAAATAGTTTTGCAAATAAAACGAATGTTTGATATTTTGAAATGACCGGAGAATGCCGGGCGACCCGTTGATATGATTTATGTCGCCGCTTACGCCTTTTCTCCGGCCACGTTCAGACTAGACAAAATATGGCACTAATGAAACATTGATATGCAAGCAAATGCTATTTATGCCGAAATGTAATGATCTTCATGATATGAAAGGCAATGATGCCGGGATAAAACGAATATATGTCAGAAATAAAACAAACGTTAAATATGGGTGTCAGGCCAAAACTCCGCCTGGGTGAGGTAGAACGCCTGATAAGAAAGCACAGGATCATCGTGCCGCCGCTGGCACGCCACACGCTGATCAGGATGTGTGAAGAAGGGATCTTTGAAACGGCGGGCGACCGGCCAACGCGGCTCGGGTGGCTCGTCTTTGAAGATTCGTTCTGGCAATGGGCGCGCGGAATGGACGACGCGGAAAAGGAAATTTAGCCATGCAGATCGTGCATGATGCGGCATCTTTTGCATGGCGTGCCGACCGCCGTTCCGTTCCGGAAAACGGTTGTGTAATCTGCGGCTTGTATGAACGAAGAAACAAGAACGAACACAGAAGCAGACTCGCAAAACGCGGATCAGGAATGGCAGGACATCGCCGAACTTGAATCGCTGAGACGCGAGAATGAGGAACTCAGGTCAGAGGTAAGGCATCGCGACGCTCGTGAGTCTATCGTCACCGGCCTGAGAAATGCAGGGGCAATTTCCCCCGATCTGCTCTATGGAACGATACGTCCGGAGATAGAATTTGACGAAGCCGGAAAGGCTGCGAACGCTGACGGCCTGATCGCTGATCTGAGAAGGAAATATCCTGATCAGTTCACCTCCGCAAGACCGGCCGAGGCGATCGATGCCGGAGCCGGAACACAGAGACAGCCGCAGCCGCTATCGAAAGATGCTCTTGGGCGAATGTCTCCCGACGAGATAAGGCGGCTCGATTGGGCGGATGTCCGCGAGGCTCTTTCACGCAGATGACCACACGTCCCGATTCAGGATCAACGGCGTCGGCCGCATTCACACACATCATTTCCCGCCGTCCGGCGGCTTAACAAATAAGGAAAAAAAGATATGGCATTGAGTTTTATACCTTCGGTATGGGCGGCGCGGCTGCTCACGGCATTGGAAAAGACACTGGTTTACGGACAGGCACAGGTCGTAAACCGCGACTATGAGGGCGAGATCCGCGAAGCGGGAAACACTGTCCGGATAGGGTCGATCGGCGATGTAAGCATCGGAAATTACACAAAGAACACGGATATCACTGATCCTGAGGTGCTTACAGATTCACAGCAGATACTGGAGATCGATCAGGCTAAGTATTTCAACTTTTTCGTCGATTCGGTTGATCGCGCACAGCAGAACGTCAACGTGCTGGACGAAGCGATGAGGCGTTCGGCATGGGCGCTTCGCGATCATGCTGACCGCTTTTTGGCGGCAAAGATGGAAAGCTCTGTCCCGACGGGCAACACGATAGGGACTGAGGTCTCGCCGGAGGTCCCGACGCCCGAAACGGCATATGAATATCTGGTCGATCTGGGTGTTTTACTTGATGAGGCAAATGCCCCGATAGAGGGCAGGTTCGTGATCGTCCCGGCGTGGTTTCACGGAATGCTGCTAAAGGACGACCGATTTATCAACGCCGGAACGCTGCGTTCGGACAGGCGGCTGGCAAACGGACAGGTCGGCGAGGCCGCAGGTTTCACCATCCTGAAATCGAACAACGTGCCAAACAACGAAGGCGAGGCCTATAAGCTGATCGCCGGGCATTCGGTAGCCACGGCATATGTCGAACAGGTTCTCGACCTTCAGGCATACAAACCTGAAAAGCGTTTTGGCGATGCGGTAAAAGGGCTGCACGTTTACGGTTCGCACGTGATAAGAGAGAACGCATTGGCAATGCTGATAGCGGATAAGGAGTAAGAAAATCTGGAGTCATTGGTCATTGGTCATGGGTCATTGGTCATTAGTCCTTTGTCCTTAGTGTTGGATCTAGAGTCAGAGCTTCGAGTTCCGATCCAACACCAATGACAACGGACGAATGACAACGGACGAATGACAACGGACAAATGACAACGGACGAATGACAAATGACGAACGACAAATAGCTATGGAAAACGCACTTGAAAAACTGAAGCTGCTGACAGCATGGGAAACCGAACCTGTGCTGT
Source organism: Acidobacteriota bacterium (assembly GCA_019639215.1). Classification (GTDB taxonomy): domain Bacteria; phylum Acidobacteriota; class Blastocatellia; order Pyrinomonadales; family Pyrinomonadaceae; genus OLB17. The sequence continues at coordinate 23,294 of JAHBSH010000021.1, read as the reverse complement.
CAGAGATCGAGGTCGAGGACATTCTGAACGCGTCCAGCATTGCAGACGAAGAAGGCAATGAACCCGAAAACGACAACTGGACGCCGACCTATGACATCAACAAAGCCGCGGCTGACGGCTGGCTGATAAAGGCGGCAAGAGCTTCGGCGATGACAGAGATCGACCCGCCGGAAAGCGGCATTGTTACATCACAGATCTTTGATAATTGCCGAAAGATGGCGGCGATCTATGCCGCAAAATGCAGGATGGCGGTCAGAATATGATCGCCAAACATTTACTCAAATACTTGAATGATTATGAAAGAACATATTGAAGAGGCAATACAAAAGTTTCGCCTATCAGCGACAGGTTATGCCCGCAGCGAACGCTATTATCGCGGCGATCATGACCTTGCCTTTGCGACCGAAAAGTTTGCAAATACGTTTGGTTCGCTCTTTCGCGAGTTTGCACTCAATCTTTGTCCGGCGGTTTGCGATGCGGTCAGGGACAAGCTGCGAATTACTCAATTTCTGACGGGCAGTGACGATGCCGATTTGGATACGGCACGCATCTGGCAGCAAAACCGGATGCCGATCAGAGCAGGTGAGGTACACCGCGAAGCCCTCGTCTGCGGCGATGCTTATGTTATCGTCTGGCCGGATGCGAACGGGCGGCCTGCGATCTACCCGAACCGGGCATCTGCCTGTACGGTCATTTATGATGAAGAGAACGGCGGAACGATATTGAGAGCCGCAAAATATTGGCGGACGCATGACCGCCATACACGCCTTAACATCTTTTACCCCGACCGCATCGAGCGTTTTGTCACGGCAAAACCGGGCGAAGGCATCTTGACCGAAGCCGATGCATTTGTCCGTTATCGCGATGCCGTGCCAAACCCTTACGGCGTTGTGCCTGTGTTTCATTTTGCAAATAATGCGGACATTGGTGCTTTTGGCAGGTCTGAGATCGAAGCGGCGATACCGGTTCAGGACGGAATGAACAAAGCCGTTCTGGATATGCTCGTTGCGATGGAATTTTCGGCGTATCGCCAGCGTTGGGCAGCTGGCATAGAGATCGAATATGACAACGAAGGTCAACCTGTTGCACCTTTCAAAGCAGGCGTTGATCACCTTTGGCTGGCACAAAACCCTGACGCTCGGTTTGGGGATTTCAACACAGCCGATCTCGATCAGTTCCTGAAAGTAAAGGACAGCTTTCGCGTGGATATCGCCTCGGTCACAGGAACGCCAATGTATTATCTTTTGCCAAACTCGCGAAGCTTTCCGAGCGGCGAGGCTCTGCGAAAAGCTGAGACGCGGTTTATCGCCAAGGTTCGCGAAAGGCAGGCGGTCTTTGGCCAGACCTGGGCTGATGTGATGGCATTCGCTCTTCACATAGCGGGTCACAAAGATGTGTTTCCGACAACACGTTGGGAAGACCCGGCACGTCTTTCCGAACGCGAGGAACTTGAGAACATACTCTTGAGAAAACAGATCGGCATTTCAGACGAACAGGCTCTTCGCGAGGCGGGATATACGCTCTGATGGCACGCCCGTGACGACATTTAAGGTTGCTCAGGCAAAACGTTTTCGCGTATCATTCAAGTCAAAGATCACCTCTTAGACAGACAAAAACTATATGAGAAAATTGACCCTGCTTGCCGCTGCGTTCCTGTTTCTTTTCATAAACGTTCCCGCGCAGGAGCGCCTGTTGACGCTTGACGACATTTTTAGTCCTGAGATGTCCCGTCGTGTTCCTTTTGGCGGCGGGCCAACACGTCTTACATGGGCGCCGGACGGACGTTCGTTTAAGCAGATGCAGGGCGGACGGCTTGTTAGGGTAAATGCCATTACAGGCGAAGCGGAGCCGTATTTTGACAGCGCAAGGTTTGCTTCAGCTCTCGTCTCTACCGCCGGACTTGATCGAGCCTTGGCAGAAAGGCTTTCAGTTTCGATCACGTTGCAGTTCAACAAAGGTGAAACGGCGATACTTCTAAATCACGCAAATGATCTCTGGCATTACGACATCACGTCAGGCAAGATGAAGCGCCTGACCGACACAAAAGAGCCTGAGGTCGAGCAGGATTTCAGCCCTGACGGCCGCTTGGTAAGTTTTGTTCGCGGCAACGACCTTTATGTCGTTGACGTAGAAAAAGCAGAAGAAAAACGCCTGACGCGTGACGGCACGGAACGCATCCACAACGGTTATCTCGTCTGGGTTTACGAAGAGGAACTCTATGGCCGCGGCAATAAACGCGGTTACTGGTGGTCGCCTGATTCGCGCCACATCGCTTTTTTGAGGCTGGATGATTCGCCGGTGCCCGAATTCATTCTCTCAAATGAGGTGCGGAATGATCCTGAGGTTGAACGAACACGCTATCCGAAATCGGGCGATCCGAATCCATCCGTTCAGCTTGGCATCGCTGATGTAACAAAAGGTTCGCTCGTGCCGAATGTAAGGAATGTTCCGGGCGTTGGCGACAGATTGCCTGCAGGAATTCAGCGTATCGGTGACAGTGTAAAATTCGTCGATCTGAAAGCCTACAAGCCAGACGATATTCTGATCGGCCGCGTGGCTTGGACGCCGGACAGCCAGAGCGTGATCTTTCAGGCTCTGAATCGTGAGCAGACATTTTTGGATGTAAATTCCGCAGCGGTTGACGGAAAGGTGAAAAAGCTTTTCACAGAAACGACCGCAGCTTGGGTTGAAGTTTACGGCGATCCGAAATTCCTTTCTGACGGCAGCAGCATTTGGCAATCGGCCCGAAACGGCTGGAAACACCTTTATCATTACGACGCCAGAGGAAATCTTTATCGCCAGCTGACCGACGGCAAATGGGAAGTTCGCTCATTTTACGGTGTTGATGAAACGAACGGCTGGGTATATTTTTCTGCGACAAAGGACAATCACATCGCAGAGAACATCTACCGCGTCTCAATAAAAGGCGGCGAAGTGCAGAGGTTGTCACTAAGCGGCGGCAGCCACTCGGCATCGTTCAATAGCACGTTCACACATTATGTTCACAACTGGAGCGACGTTAATACGCCGCCGCAGCAAAGGCTGTTTCAAGGCGAACGGCGAACTTGAACGCATCCTCAACAACAATCCGGTCGATGTTTTGAAAGAATTCAAGCTCGGCGAGCCTGAATTTATGAAGGTAAAAACGCGCGATGGTTTTGAGATGGAAGCGATGATGATAAGGCCGCCGGATTTTGATCCGTCAAAGAAATATCCCGTTCTGCAATACACTTATGCAGGGCCGCATGCACCGCAGGTAAGAAATTCGTGGGGCGGCAACCGCTATATGTGGCATCAGATGCTGGCGCAAAAAGGCTACATCATCTGGATATGCGATAACCGCACCGCCAGCGGCAAAGGCGAAGAATCTACATGGCCTGTTTATAAACAGATGGGCAAGCTGGAGCTTCGCGACATAGAGGACGGCGTCAATTATCTTAAGTCGCTGCCCTATGTTGACGGTGACCGCATTGGCATTTGGGGTTGGAGCTACGGCGGATTTATGACCAGCTTTGCGATGACGCACAGCAAGATATTCAAGGCAGGCATCGCCGGCGGTTCGGTCACTGACTGGCATCTTTACGATTCGATCTATACCGAGCGGTTTATGCAGACGCCGAAGAACAATCCGGCCGGCTATGAAAGCACGTCGGTCGTCAAGGCGGCAAAGAACCTGCATGGCCGCATCTTGCTGATCCACGGTGTGATGGATGATAACGTCCATCAGCAAAATACCATTCAGCTTGTCAACGAACTGCAACGCCATGGCAAACAATTTGACCTGATGCTATACCCGACACAGCGTCACGGCGTGGTCGATCCGAATCAGCAATACCACATGTACACGATGATCACGGATTTTATTTTGAGGAATCTGTGACGCAAACGAATATGGGACGGATAGGACAAATGTGACAATGGTAAGTATTGCTCTCATTTGTCCTATTTGTATTAAAGGTCTCGTGTCAAACAAATTGGTACCAACGTTAATTTTCCTGCCAAAAGCAACCATTTCCAAAACTCACCGCATCACACTCGATAGTTCCGCCAAATTGGGCTTGCAGTTCATAGCCGGTGTTTAGGCGTCCGCCAATTTACTGAAACAATTGAGGTTATCTGATGCGTGTGAAGATCTTCCCCTTACTCGTAGTGTCCCTGATCTGCGCTTTTTCAGCGGTCGGGCAAACGGTTCTTGAAAATGATTCGGCCATATTCTTCCGAGAGGGCAAAGCGACATTACAGCTTGCTGTCGTGGCTGAAAGAGAGACGGCGAATGTCCCGTTTCGGGTTGATCTGTTGACCATTTACGGGGATGTTGCCGCATCGGCCTCAGTGAACCGGACATTGAAGAACGGAAGGCAAACGGTCGAGATAATCTTTCCGATCGACCTTTCAAAAACGCAGAACGAAGACCTTGCCTGGTATCGAATACGCTATCGCGTTGGCGACGCGTCAGGAATAATCTCTGTCTCCCAGATCGCGTCCGAGCTTTTTGAGATGCGCATTATTGCGACAGAAAATGTGTTTGCTGGCATGACCTATCGCGTTCGTGTCCGTGCGGTAAATCCTTTCACGGAAAAGCCCGCCGACAATGTTCGAGTTGAAACGAAACTATCATTAGAACAGCAGGACGAGGACAGCGAAGATCTGGAATACACCGCCGAAGGCGTTACTGATGCCGACGGTTTTGCGGTGCTGGATTTTCCGATTCCCGCCGCTGTCAGCTTGGGCGGCGATGGTTTTGTCAGAGTTGTTGGCCGCCGCAATGGCCTCGTGCGCGAAGCAAGAGATACGATCATGGCCGTGAAGTATGACACTCATTTTTTGATGATGACGGATAAGCCGCTTTATCAGCCCGGCCAGATGCTGAACATTCGGGGAATACTTCTGAAAGGTTCCGAAACGAAAACGGTTCTGGCAGATAAAGGTATCGAATTTCGGATCGAAGATGAGGACGAAACTCTGCTCTTTCGTGAAAAGCAGCGAACGTCCGGTTTTGGAGTGGCCGCAACGGCATGGCGGATACCGGCGAACGTCAGACTTGGTGAATTTACAATACAGGTTCGCGATGAGCAAGGCTATGTAATCACTTCTACCAGTATCCGGGTTTCGCGTTACGACCTGCCGAATTTTTCCGTAAGGGCAAAATCCTCCAAAGCGTATTATCTGGCAGCGGACAAAGAGACCGAGGTCGAGGTGAGAGCTGATTATCTTTTCGGAAAACCGGTGACAAAGGGTAAGGTCCGGGTTGTGGAAGAGACGAGCCGCGAATGGAACTACAAAGAGCAGAAATATGACATCGACGAAGGCGAGGTCCGCGAAGGAGAACTGGACGCAGAAGGGAAGTTTACGGCCAGATTTCCGAATGAAGCCTTTGCGGATGACGATGACGACGACGATCATCCGAAATATCGCGACATCCGCTATGCAGCCTATGTTACTGATCTTTCAACAAATAGAACCGAACAGCGGCGGTTCGATATCCGGGTCAGCCGGGAGCCGATACACGTCTATCTTACCGGACTCAGGGCGTCGCAAAATCCTGCTCTCCCGATGGTCGGATATATCTCGGCATTTTATGCGGACGGCACACCCGCTGTATGCGACATAGAGATAAAAGCCAGTGAGGACGACGAGGAAAAATTCAAGACCGTCGCCAGAACGCGGACGAATTCCTACGGCGCAGGAAAGATAGAGTTCATACGTCCTAAGATCGGCGATGCCGATGATGCGCTCGACTTTCGCGTCATAGCAAAGGACACTCAGGGCCGTACCGGAACGCTCCGAGAGTATGAGATCGATTTTGACAACAACAATGCGGCGATACGGGTTTCTACTGATAAGGCCATCTACAAACCGGGAGAGATGATAAATGTTTCGCTGCTTTCGACCGTAAAGAGCGGAACTGTTTATGTAGATGTCGTAAAGGGCTGGACGGTCATAGATTCGCATTTTGTTCGGCTGGAAAACGGTCGCGGCTCGCTGAAAATCCCTTATATAGAACAGTTTGCAGGCGAACTAAAACTTGCTGCTTTTATAGAAGATCCTGCTGATGACGACATTGTCAGTTCGGTGACGGGCATTATTTTTCCTGCTCCGCAGGGCGTTTCGCTAAAAGCAGATTTTGATAAGGCGGTCTATAAGCCAAACGAAGAGGCAACGGTCAAGTTCAGCATCGCCAACGCAGTCGGCCAAGTGCTGGAAAGTGCATTGGGCATTGTGATAATGGACAAGGCCGTTGAAGAAAGGACAAGAACGGATGCAGAATTCAGCTCACAGTTCAGCAGCCTTGGCGGCTGGCTTGGTTATGGAGCGAGCTTTGGTTCGGTGAATGTAAAAGATCTGAACGAACTGGACATGACCAAACCCGTCTCTGCGGAGATGCAGCTTGTGGCGGAGATCATTCTCAGCAGCAATTACTATTATCCGAACATCTTTTACAGCGGACGCTATCATTCACAGGCATTCTCGGTATTTGCCCGGGAGATAAATCCGACCTTCGAACCGTTCAGGCAAGCTCTGAAAGACGCATACGAAAAGCGGCATTTTCTTCACCCGACCGATGAAGCGAGTCTCAAGCAGATACTAAGCCTTTACGATCTGAATATTGACACGCTAAGAGATCCGTGGGGAACGCCTTATAACAAAGAATTCGGCATAAACAGAAATTCCGATTACCTCTCGATCCTGTCTGCCGGGCCGGACAAAAAGTTTGGTACGAGCGATGATTTCACCGTTTTTACCGAATCTTTTCAATACTTTACGCCGATGGGACGAGCAATAGACACGGCGTTAAGAAATTATCATGAACAAACAGGTAAATTTGTCCGCGACCGCGAAACGCTGCTTTCCGTAATGGGAATGAAGGCGATCTATGACCGTTGGGAAAGGCCTTACGAGATCAGCTTTGGCGGTAACGGCAGAATATTAGAGACAACCTTACGAAGCTCAGGGCCGGACAGGAAATTTGATAAGGAAAGCTGGCGTGGTGACGATTTTAACGTCTGGACAAACAGGCAGGACATATTTGTCGCGGTCGAGGAAAAGATCAGAACAGCACAGGCAGAAGTAAAGACGGCTCCGATGACGGAAGAGGAGTTTCGTTCACAGCTTCGCAAGGCAGGCATCACCGACGAGATGCTCCATGATGCTAACGGAAAACCGCTCTATATAAATACGGTAAAAACATCTCGTTTTTGGGACAGGATAACTTTTGAAAACGTTCAGGTTTACGGAGAAAATACGCGGACACAGCGGCAGATAATCACGCCCGTAACTCAGGACATAATGAGATTCACTATTCGAGGGCCGGGCCGCGACGGAACAAAAGGAAATTGGGACGACATCACATTTACTGAGGTCGTTCACGTACTTGCGGAAAGGACAAAAGATGATGAAAAACCTGTTTCGGTGATCCAACCGACCTCATACATCGGAAATACCGGGGCGATATCGGGCGTTGTCACCGACGCGGCCGGAGCGGTGATTCCCAGAGTAAGTATTTCTGCAACGAATGAGTTAACCAATGTCGCTGTTAGCGTTGTGACAAATGACCAGGGCAGATTCCTGATCGGGTCCTTGCCGCCGGGAAAGTACACCGTTCGTGCAGACGCAACAGGGTTCAAAGACACCGTAATGATCAATGTAAAGGTGGAAGCAAATGTTACATCACAGGTAAGGTTTTTACTTGAGGCTGGAGGTGTGACCGAAGAAGTGACTGTGACTAGCGGGTCTGAGGATGTCTTGAGTACGACAAGTTTTTCGGTTGCAACTACGAACGAAGGGGTAGACGTCACGGCCTTGCCAAAAGGTCAGACATTCGGTGCCCTTCTCAAGATGCAGCCGGGCGTGACTATTGTCACCAAATCTGGGACGAATGAAGAACGCGAGACGCCGCGTTTGCGTGAGTATTTTCCCGAGACGCTGTTGTGGCAGCCTGAGGTCGTGACGGATGCCGACGGCAAAGCCGAGGTGAAATTTCGCATGGCGGACAACATCACGACATGGAAGATGTACACGATCGCTTCAACAAAAGACGGCAAGATCGGCTTTGCCGAAAAAGAGGTCACGGCATTTCAATCGTTCTTTGTAGATCTCGATCCGCCGAAATTCCTGACCGCAGGAGACGAGATATTTTTGCCGACACAGGTTCGCAACTACACCGAAAAGCAGCAGCGTGTAGATGTCACGATGGACACGGCAGACTGGTTCAGCCTTATCGGCGGGCAAGAGAAACAAGTGAATGTTCCTTCGGGCGGGTCGGAAAATGCTGTCTTCGGTTTTCGTGCGGCAATGCCTGTAAAAGAAGGCAAACAAAGAGTTACAGCAATGGCGGAGACCGAATCTGACGCTATCGAACGGCCTGTTACCGTTCGGCCTGACGGTCATCACATAGTGGATACTGAAAGCCGCTTTTTTAATGGTTCTACGCGTTTTGACGTGAATTTCCCGGCAAATACGCTGCCGCACAGCCACGCCGCAGAATTGAAGATATACCCAAATCTGATGGCACATGTTGCCGAAGCGGTCGAAGGACTTTTGCAAAGGCCGTATGGCTGTGGCGAACAGACAATATCGTCAACCTATCCGAACCTGATGATCCTCAAATTCAACTCAGGTGAACGCAAACGCATGTCCAGCGAAGCTGAAAGACAAGCGCGGAAAAATCTTCAGGACGGTTATGATCGCCTTATCGGATATCAGGCGTCATCAGGCGGATTTACCTATTGGGGCGGAAAAGATGCCCCCGACCTTGCCCTCACGGCCTATGCTCTGCGCTTTCTAGCAGACGCCGCCGAGCATGTCGCGATAGACCGTACCGTCGTTGAACGAGCCGAACAATGGCTCCTTGGACAGCAGCGTACTGATGGGAGCTGGAACGTAAGATATACATGGGAAAAGGATGAGAATGAGAACAGGGCAAAGTCGCTGACGACGTACATAGCGCGGACACTGGCGATGCTCTCAAAGATGAAAGCTAGTGAAACGGAAACCAATAAAAATGCATCGCTGACCAAAGCTCTGGCTTATCTAAGAGTGAGAAATTCGCAGATCGATGATCCTTATTCGCTGGCACTGTTCGGGCTTGCCTTGACGGATTCGGGCGACGCCGAGCTTGCGGCGATCATCGCAGAAAAGCTTGCGTCAATGGCTCTGGATGAAGCAGGCGGTGCTTACTGGAACTTGGAATCGAACACCGTTTTCAACGGTTGGGGAACAGCGGGAAGAATAGAGACCACAGCGCTTGTCGCACAGTTTTTGATGAAAGTTAACAAAGAGAAGTACCAATCGCTGACATCAAAGGCAATGCTGTTTCTGCTGAAGAACAAAGACCGCTACGGCGTTTGGTATTCAACGCAGACAACGATAAATGTTCTGGATGCATTCGTCGCGGCCGTCGCTGCGGAAAGCAGCGAAACAAGACAGAATGTCGCAGTAGTTGTAAACGGAAATACCTTAGAGACATTGGAGATCGGGCCTGACAAACTGGATCAGATCATTGTCAGCCTGGAAGGGAAGCTAAACGGCAGTTCAAACACGGTCGAGCTTCACGGTTCGGGCGGCAGTACCCTGATGGCGCAGGTCGTTTCAGAACATTACATCAGCTGGCAGGACGCGGAAAGCTCTGGCCGGACGGTCAACAGGTCGCGCGCATTGGAATTAGACTACACCTGCGACGGAACCAGCGTGGCGATCATGCAGGAAGTTACGTGCAGCGTCCGGGCAGAACGCGTCGGTTTTCGTGGATATGGAATGCTGCTGGCGGAGATAGGAACGCCGCCGGGAGCGGGCGTCAGCCGCGAATCGCTGGAAGAGGCTCTGAAGAACAACGGAAGCATCTCAAAATACGAGATATTGCCTGACCGTATAATCTTTTACATGTGGGCACGTGCCGGCGGTTCCCAATTCGACTTCAAGTTTCGCCCGCGTTATGGGATCAACGCACAAACACCGGCTTCTTTCGCATACGATTATTACAATCCTGAAGCTCAGGCGATCAGAGAGCCGATGAGGTTTGTGGTGAAATAAATTTGAACAGGCATAGGACAGATGGGACAAATGAGACAAGTGTGAATCGCATGTCTTATTGTCTCACTTGTCTTATCGGTCCCATGTGTTCTATCGATCCAGGTTATTCGCCGCTACGCTTATCTAGGACGAGTTCAGGGAATTCGGCGGCGAGTTGTTCGCCTGATCTTGAGTCGATCTCGGCTCTTAGCGGTTTGGAGCCTACGTTCGGTTTGAAGGTGCCGTCCTCATTGTAAAGCCGTCGATATTGAGCCGTGTTGCGGATGATGCCCTGAACGTAGCCTTTTGTTTCGCGGAAGGGAATTGCCTCGACGAATTCGTCCATTTCCATCGGCAGCGTTCTTCGCCATGTGACAACGCGCCCCGGTCCGGCATTGTAGGCGACGGCCATGTATTCGATGCGGCCGTATTTATCAAGCTGTTCGCGCATGTAGGCGGTGCCGAGTTCAATATTCAAAGCCGTTTGATAAAGATCTCGGCCGCCGGTCACGCGTGCGGTCGAGCCGTTCTTTCTTGCCATCATCTGTGCGGTCGGAACAAGCAGCTGCATCAGCCCATAAGCATTTGCCGATGAACGTGCGTTTGGATTAAAGACTGATTCCTGACGTATCAATCCAGCGACAAGATAAAGATCCAGGTTCCGGTTTTTTGCCCACGAAGTTATCTGTTCCCATGCCATATGCGGATAAAAGATCGTCCATTCTTCCTGCCCCATTTCCTCAGGGAACATCTGTGCATAGTCAGGATAGCTTTTTGCCAGTGTCAGCAATGCGTTGACATTGTCGCCGCGCATCTGATGTATCTTTGCCAGGGCAAGATTTACCTTTGGCGAATTTTGCGCCGTTCTTTGAGCTTCGCTGAGTTCTTCTCTTGCCCAGTCAAAAATACCGATAGTTCCCAGCTGTTCGCTCTTTTCGGCACGTGCAAGTTCGGACGGCCCTGCGGTTTCAGGCGCGACAGTGACGGTCTTCAGATTTGCAGCCGCCTGCGGCACCAGCGAACCGGCAGGAAACGAAGGCGGAGACTGACACTGCCCGCGTCCGCGAAGAGCCGTCAGGCGTTCGAACCCGATGTATCCATACCAGTTTGCAGAATAGCGATAGACAATGGCGTCATAAAGGACGCAAGCCTCTGCGATGCGTCCTGCTTTTTCGGCATTGCGTGCTGACCAATATCCGGCACGTCCGCGATTGCTGGTATCTTTGTCAGCATAGCGAGCGAGGTGTTCAATAAGCATGTCTGCGGCGCGAGAGCTGTTGCCGCTTTCGTGCTCCAGCCAAGCAAGTTCAAACTGTGCTCCGGCGACCTCGACCGCCTGCGGATAATTTATCAATGCCGTCCGCAGAAAATGTGTTTCCTCGCCTCTGTTCTTCGCATCACGGGCGGCGTAACCCGCATCGACCCAGGCTTTTACGGTCAACGGAGCATTCGGCATTTTCTCACGCATTTCATCTGCCATCTGACGAGTGTTTATCCATGAACGGTTCCTCGCATATCCGGTGATGAGTTCGTAATAGGCTTTTTCCTTCTCAGCAGCGGTCGATGGGATCGCGTTAAACGCCAGATGTGCATCCGGCATCTTTTTTATGTTTGCAAAAGTAATGAGACGATCAAGATGTATTTTCGGTGTGATCGCCGTTGGGAAATTTGCCAGCAGATCAGCATAGGCCTTTTCAGCCTCAGCATATTTCTTTCCTGCAAAGAGCCTGTCTGCCCTTGCCAATGCCTCTTCGGCATTCTGCGGTGTCATTGGCTGGCTCAGAGATGTCAATTTTGTTTCCGCCTCTTTTGCGGCGTCAGTTCCGGCCCCATAAAAATATGTCCGACGATAGAACGTCAATGCTTGTGCCTGATCACCTGTTGCCTCGAAAGCTTTGGCAGTCGCCAACATTGATCCGGCGGAATGTTCCTCATTTAGCTCAGTCAAGAATGCCGGAACGCGAGCTGCATTCCCTGTCTGTATAGCCGATCTAGCCCACTCAAGTTTGGCTTCTTTCGTTCTCAGCGAATCGGGATAAGACGACAGGAGCTTTTCAAACACGGTCATAGCACCGTTATGATCTCCGGCATTCTGCAGAGCTTTGCCCCTTAACCACAAAGCGTGGTCGGCAAGGTTTGTGCGTTCTGCAAATTCATTAGAATTAAGTATCGCAGCGGCTGTTGCGAAATCTTTGTTCTCAAAGCGTATCCTCGCCCTGAGCAATTTTGCCAACGCCCCCGTTTTGGTTCCGGCAAAGCGCTTTTCCAGATCTGCTGCCACCGATTCCGCAGGCATCTGTCCGCCCGATGTCATTCGACGCAGATCTTCCAATGCCTGCCGTTCGTTCGGTTGGGCAGAGCAACTAACGATCATGATCGCAGTGATAAAAATTGTTGAAGCTATCGACCAAAAGAATTTTATGGACATAATTAAAAATGTGTTATAAATAACGGTGTGAATTATCTTTAAGTGTTGAGACGCCTTCTCTCCTTGGGCCAGCCTCTATAAGCGTCACATAATTAGAAATATCATAATAAAGATTCTGTGCGCGTGGAAAAGGATGTACCCCACAGTGCCTTAAGCCTAATCACCATTCTATGAAGAGTCTTATATTAATGTCCATCGTATTAGCCGCAGGTGTGCTTTCCAGCCTTGGTCAAACCAGGACGATCCCATCACCGACGCCAACCCCAACCCCAACCCCAATTGAAGATGATGACGTCGTCAAGATATCGACAACTCTGATCCAACTGGACGTAACCGTCACCGATAAAAAAGGCAAGCCAATTACCGGTTTGAAGGCGGAGGATTTCACTATATTTGAGAATGGGCGAGAACAACGGGTTTCGGGATTGTCATTCATATCGGCTGATCGAGCTGGCGGTCAGCGTGAACAAACCCCTAAGACCGTCGATCCTCTTGCCCCGCCGCCGGTCAACCAGGTTCGTCCGGACTTGGTGCGAAGGACGATGGCCTTAGTTGTCGACGACCTCTCTCTTTCATTTGAGAGTGCTTATCATACGCGTCGGGCATTGAAACGCTTTGTAGATGAACAGATGCAGGACGGTGATCTGGTTGCCATCGTCAGAACTTCAGCGGGTGTCGGAGCTTTACAGCAGTTCACAAGCGACCGAAGAATCCTGGATGCTGCAATAGAAAGGGTTAGATGGAACCCGCTTGGAAGCGGCGGCATTAGCGCATTCGCTCCTATCACTCCTACGATGCTCGAACAAGCCAGGTCCGCAGGAGATTCAGAAGCCGATGAAAATGGATTGCGTGGCATTACTGATTCTGAGGTGGCTGCGGAAAAAGCATTTCTTGCCGGATTTGAGGATTTTCGCTCAAGCACTTTTGCAACGGGAACACTAGGAGCCCTTAGATTCATTGTCGAGGGTATGGGTGAATTACCTGGGCGTAAGTCGGTGATATTGTTTTCGGACGGGTTTCGTATGATGAGCTCCAACCCACAAGAACTGGCGGGTGGCGGCAGTGTATTGGAGTTCATGAGAAGGCTTGTGGATATGGCAAATCGTGCATCGGTTGTCTTTTACACGATCGATCCTCGCGGACTGGTGGTAACCGGATTCAGCGCTGCTGACGATATAGTCGACACCTCCGCAACTGCCTTGAATCAGATGCTCTCTGATCGGAGTGATGAACTCTTTGAAACGCAGGCCGGCCTTAGGACGTTAGCAAAAGAGACGGGAGGCTTTGCGGTTGTTAACAGTAATGACATAGCGGGTGGGATACGACGTGTTCTGGAAGATCAGAGTTATTACCTTCTCGCCTATGAACCTGTAGATGATACTTTTGATGTGTCAAAGCTTCGGTATAACCGTATCGAGATAAAATTGAAACGTCCTGACGCAGTAGTCAGGTATCGCAGTGGTTTTTTTAATGTTGCTGACGAGGAAGTAGAAAAGACCCTACCGACTTCGTTAACACCTCAGCAAAGGGTCAGCCGGGCTCTTATGTCGCCGTTTTCTGTCAACGAGATCGAACTAGGTCTCAATGCTCTCTACGCCAATGACGAAGCATACGGCAACTACTTAAGGACATTGCTTCATATCAATGGGAAGAATCTTTCCTTTACCAAAGAGGCTGACGGCAAGTGGATGACACGCGTCGGGATCATAGCGGTGAATATGGATGCAAACGGAGCAGTTGTGGAAGAAAATGGCAAGAGCTATACCATAACGCTGCCTGACCAGTTATACGATAAGGTAGTTTCAGAAGGACTGATATATCAATTGACTATTCCCGTGAAAAAACCGGGAGCATATCAAATGCGTGTTGCGATCGTTGATGAAAGAACTGGAAAGGTCGGTGCCGCAAGTCAGTTCCTTCAGATACCCGACCCTAAAAAGAAGGACAGACCTGCAGTTTCAGGCATCGTGCTTCAAAATCACTCGATCGCCGGTTGGGAAAATATTGAAAAGGGCTCTACTCAGGCAGGAGCGGATCCGACGCGAGACACATCGCTTAGAAGGTTCGGCAGAGGGACGGTTCTTCAATATGGATATGAGGTCTATCAAGCGGCTTTGGACAAAGCCCGAAAGCCAAGTATAAATACCAGAGTCAGGTTGTTTAGAGACGGGCAACTCGTTTTCGAAGGGGAGCCGAGGCTGATCGATGTTAGCGGACAGGCTGACGTTAGAAGGATCAAGTCCGGCGGTGCTATCAGCTTGGCAGAACAGATGGAGTTAGGTGAATATGTTCTGCAGATCGTGGTCAAGGATGAGATAGCAAAGAACAAATATGCAACTGCGACGCAGTTCGTGCAGTTCGAGGTGGTTGAATAGACCTTAACGCCAGTTGCCGATAAGCACGAACGGTGACCAATAATATGGATGGGCGAACGGAGCCTTGGGGTCGGTCGTGAATTTCGGCAGATCTTCGCCTTCGCCCTCAAAGTTAATGATGTCCGAACGCACCTTACCTGCTTCACCTGCGGAATATTGGCCGTTCATCAGCTTTATCTGAGCTTGTCTCAGAGCCTCTGCTTTTGTAATGCCGCCTTTACCGTAAAGCCTGTAAAATTCCACCATCAGATCTTTGGTCGATGTATCGAAAACAGCCCAGAGCGTTGCCATTACCGCTTTAGCTCCTTCCTGCTGGGCAACTGAGCCAAAACCCTCTATTTCA
Organism: Acidobacteriota bacterium; assembly: GCA_019639215.1. Classification (GTDB taxonomy): domain Bacteria; phylum Acidobacteriota; class Blastocatellia; order Pyrinomonadales; family Pyrinomonadaceae; genus OLB17. The sequence continues at coordinate 8,140 of JAHBSH010000021.1, read as the reverse complement.
ATGCCGTTGGCATTGCCGCCTGCGGGTGTTGCCGTGTTACAGGCTGAAAGCACGATAAGTTCAACATCTGCTAGCGATTGATTTCGCAGATGCTCTACGGTAAAGCGTCGCTGATCGCCGCCGCCGAGCAGAAGGAACGAATTGCGGTCATCGCCCGGTTCAAGCTGAAAGTGGCTGGCAATATGTATCACCGGATAACGTCCAATGCTGTCCTCAAAATTCGTCAGCGTAAAATCTTCATCCAGCAGCCTGCGGCCATTTAACACACCGGTCTCACATTGGCGTTTGCCATTCGCGGCAGACACCGGAGCAGAGTCATTGACGATGCATTCCAGTTCGGCCGGAACAGCGGTCAGCGGCTTAAAGCCGTCAACGGCTTTTGATACGCCAACACCAAGAACTTCCCATGTCTTTCCATCCGAAACCGGTAAGGCTATCGTATCGCGGCTTGCCAGATTTACTATTACATTCGAGAATCGCTCGGCAAGATATCCCTTCTCTTTGTCCCACAGCACCGCAGGCGGCAGATAGCGAAGCGTCGCGTCCATGCTCCAGACAATGGTGTCTGCCTTGATGCCGGCAAGGTCGCCTTCGATAGGTTTGATAAGTACATCGTAAAGAGCCTGTGAAGCAGGCCGCGGATCGTATTGCGGCGAGGTCAGCGCCCGGCGAAGTGTTGCAACCAACGTATTGATCTTTTCTTCGGAGATCTCTACACGGTGCGCACGCTGTGTCCGTGTAGTGGTAATTATTATGTTCAGTTCGTTCTTTCCGACGATAGTAGAGACCGCCGCCGTGCGGTCAGCCTTGAGGCGTTCCAGCGTGCGTCGAAGGCCGGATTCGACCTGGGCGACACGAACATCTTTTTGCCCAAAACGGATCTTCAGATCTTCAAGGAATTTTTGAAACACCACATTGGCATCGGCAAGCTGCTGTTTGAGTTCGTCATAGCGGGCCTGCTTGGTGAATTCGCCTAGAGCAGATGCTTTTCGCTCGGTCTCCAGCTGACTGAACTCATTACCGAGAGCGGTCAATTTCTCAGCAAGCTGTGTATATCGGGTAAGAGATTCCTGCTCCTTTGGCGAAAGCGAAACTGAGCCTTTCAGGTGGCTCGTCATCTTGTCATCGCGGCGGACAAAATCCAGAAGCTCTTCCTGTTTCAGCAGGACGAGAACCTGTTCGGCCTCGGCGATACGTCCGGCGCGGATCAGAAGATCGGCAAGGTTTCTGTATGTTTCAGAAACAGAAGACAGATACGATGTCTGAAGTTCGGGGCTGAGAGAACTGATGCCCTCCCGAAGCCCCTGATAAGCGTTGACCGAACTTTTGCCGTAAAAAATAGCAAAGAGCGGATTTTGCATGTCATCCCATACATACATCAGGTTTGCCAAAGCTCCTGCTTCGCCGTGGCGGTCACCTATCGCTTTTGTCAGCATCAACGATTGTTCAAGATATTGGACGGCTTTGGCGTTATCCCCGGTCATCAGCGATGCCCTGCCCAAATTGTTGAGTATCTTGCTCTCGATGTATCTGTCGCCCATGTCGCGGCTGACGGGAAGGGCTTCCTCAAGAAATTTCGCCGCTGTTTTGGCGTCATTCTCCAGCAATGCGATCATGCCGAGGTTGTTGAGAGCAGTGACACCCGCCGGGACATCCATTGTCTTTTCAGCGAGATTGATCACTTCGACCAGTATCTTTACCGCTTCTTCGTACCTGCCTTCAGATTGATGAACAGCGGCCACATTGAGCATTATGGTCGCTTCTTTAACACGGCTGCCTGCGGCTCGTGTACGCTCCAATGCCTTGGTGAAATAGGTCAAAGCCTGCTTATTGTCCTGAAGCCAGTAGTAGGCAAGTCCGGTGTTATTCTCAAGAGTGGCAATGATCGCAGACGAAGGCAGCTTTTCCGCTATCGCATTGCCCCGGGCGTATGTCTCAAGAGCTTTTGAGACGTTGCCCGCTGCATAATGGGCTTGACCGATATTCGTCAATATCAGTACGGCCATTTCCGGGTTTTCTTTTTCATCAGTACCTGCAAGGGCACGCTGATAATACTCATGAGCTTTTGGAAGTTCGCCAAGGTAATAGTAGAGCGTGCCGAGATTGTTCAGGATCAAAAGGCGAAGCTCTTCATTTTTGATCTCCTCAGCCATTTCCAGAGCTTTTTCAAATATCGGCCGGGCAGTTGCCCTGTCGCCCAGATCAGAAATTATCTGAGCCGCTGCGTTTAGAAATCTTGCTTCACTGACAGCGTCGCCCATTCGCTGGGCCGTATCAATGGCCATACGGCAAATGGCCAGTGACCTATGACGGTTGCCCAAGTTTTCATAAACGGCGAGAAGTGTGGTGAATACATTTACAGCTATCGAATCAGCCTCGCCGCGGGCTGCAATTTCAGCTCCTTTTTCATAGTGTTTGATAGCGGTGTCAACGTCGTTACGAAACAGATATATATTGCCGATATTATTGTTTGTGACCGCAATGCCTTCGTTGTTTTTCAGCTCGATATAAATTTTTTCGGCAGCTGTATAGAGCGCCAGGGCTTCGTCGTATTGTTCCAGATCGTCGGCACAACGCCCGGCAAACAAGGTAGATACGGCCTGTTTCTCACGATCAGCAACCTTTGCAAATTTTTCTGCTGCGGAAATGAACAGAGATTTTGCCGAAGCAAGGTCTTGCGGCGTGCCTTTCTCCTGCAGTTCGCTGGCGGCGGCAAATTCCTTTTCGGCCTGGGCCAGCAGATCGCTGTCGGGCGTCTGTGCAGAGGCAAAAGGAGCAAATGCCAACGCGACCGACACAATGAACAGCAGCAATGTTTTACCTGTATATCTCATCGTCCAATACGGCGACATATTCTATCGCCCGTCAGTGATATTGAGTTCCATGTGAATGACGCCCCAGCGGTCAGGTGCATCAATGACCGAACGTGCGTCACGCGTAGCCTCGCCCGAACGCGTCAACAGCCTTTCCAAAAGTGAAGCAGAATTTCGCCTTCCGCGCGTCTCATAAAAGCTCAGATCAATAAGGTCTTTTGAAACTACGATGACAAAGCGTTCGATGCCGACGGGTTCGGTCATCCGCAATGTGATGTTTATATCCTTTCCGTCCTGCAATGCGTCGTTGGCTCCGCTGGAACCGTATGCGTTCCTTATCTCGCCGCGATTTGTTAAGGCAAGGACGGCGATGTGAAACGCCTCGCCCGATGCAAATTCGTTTTCCTTTCGGCGAATGTCACCGGAAATATTCTTTATATTCAGCTGAAAGAAAGAACCTATCGGCGTTTTGCCGTCCGATATTTGCTGAAAGCCGCGAAACTTATCACGATCAGGCCGGTAGGTGATCTTTCCGTCCTTACAGCCTTCAATGATCGCATCAGATGGTATTGAGTTGAGCGTAACTTTTATCTGCCCGGGCAGGGAAGATGCCTTGTTGTCCAAACCGCGAAGGTTGCGCATATAAGCATGATCGCGGATGAGCGATGCTATCTTTTCTGCGGCTGAGGCGTCTTCCGGGTCGAAGGTCATTCCGTAAAGCGGCCGGCTGTCTGCTCCGTCCGTCAGATAAAAGACCTCCTTTTCGGCTACAGGATAGCGTTCATTCTCGGTCAGGGTTTTCAGTTCGTCGCCTTCGCAAACCGTTCTCGGCTTTAACGGAGCCAGAAAGCGTCTGTCAGTTGTGATGTCTTTTACTTTCCCTCGGCGAAGCGTCAATGATCCGCCGCTTGCCGCCGTATCAAATTTCACCATTCCGTTCTCAACAAGGCCGTCCTTTTCCAGCGAAGCGGCGACCGATCTCGGCAGGGTTGCGGTGTCACCGGTCATTGGCCCAAGATCAGCGATAAGCGGCCCGCCGCCAAAAACCGGCGATGCAAGGACAACACGTGACGTGACTTTTACTTTCCCTGCATCGGGCTGCTCCTTTTCAGAAGGCAGCCGCACAACGGATGTCGTGTTTCCCACGCGTTCAACGACGCCGTTGACAAGCCAACCGTCGCGTCCTGTATTGGTTGCCGATTCTGAAGAATAGACAGATACCTGGCTTCCTGTTTTCAGCCCGTGAATGATACCGGCGCGTATCACGATACGTCCGTCCGCCATTACGCTTTCTATTTCTATGAACGGCGTCGAACGTTTTGCGGCTCCGCCAAAAAGAACGGTGTCGCGGCTGCCCTCAAGCTGAGGTTCCTGCCGCGAATGCGTGGCGACCTCGGTCGAGACCTCTCGCATCAGCGAACGGTATGTCGTATTTGGCGTAGAACGCTTTAGTGCCTGCACCAACGCTCTGGTCATCAGGCTCATCGGCTTGTCGCATTTACAGAATGCAGCGGTTTCCGATTTCGCCGTGTTGTAGCTGAGCGACGCTGCAATTTCCGTGTAGGTCATGGCATCTGACGGCCCTGACGGCGGATGACGCCTTTTGTATGCAGTGCGTTTTCTTTTGTCGGCGTCCGTTTCCTGCGAAGCAAGCTTGTCGCTATTATCGCCGCGAGTTCCGGTGCCGGAATGGCAGCTTTCAAGAATGAAGACGGCATTCGACGTGAATGGTCTGAGGTCGGTCTTCAGATCGTCAAATTCGTCGTCGAGAATATCAAAAACATCGCCCGTTCTGGCGTCGTAGGGGACAAAGGTCTCATCAAGCCCGTCGTTCTCGTCGCCGTCCTGATCGGGATACTGCGAACCGTGTCCGCAAAAATAGAAGACGATAGCGGCCTCGACCTTATTCTCAGCAGCGGCTTTCGCGTTTGCCAAAAGATGTTTCTGAAATTCACCGATTATGGCATCGCGGGTAGCGGCTTCGTTTACAAGCGTTTTTACATTTGCGGCCGGAAAGCCGTAATCCCTTGTCAATGTTTCTGAAAGTGCAGGAACGTTGTTCTCACATCCGTCAATGCGTGTGATGTCCTTTGATTTGTAGTTTGAGATACCAACCAGCAGGGCAAATGCGGGACGCTTTTGATCTTCGCGTGCGGCTTCCTGTGAACTGACGATGCTGCGGTTTGATCCAAAGACCGCTAATAGGGCAGCCACAGCCACAAACAGGATCATGTTGTATCGCAGGTATCTCATCGTCTTTCGGGTAGTATAGTAAATTTCGGTCTAATAACGGCCGGGCTTCGGGGCCGCATTCCCAACGCCCGGCCGTTTTCTTTGGAGGGAGAGTCTTACAAGGCGCCGAGGATACGATCAACGGCTGCCAGATCGAGTTTGCCGTAGCCCCAGTTATTGTTCGGCAGTGCCGAAGCGAAAGGCTGGAGGCCCGACTTTGTCGTATGACGCATGAGCAGCGTTTTTACATCGCCAAGCGTCAGTTTCGGGTTCTTTTGGAACATTAGTGCGATGACACCGGACGTGTATGGCGTTGCCGAACTTGTACCGTTCATCGCCGCATAATTTCCGGTCGAATCATACCTCCATCCTTGCACGGGACCCATTTTCGGCACCTTTGCAAGGCTAGCGGAGTACCATTCGCCGGGGGCAACGATCTCAGGTTTTACAACTGATGCCTTGCCTGCAACGGCTCGGTTCGGTCCGGGGCTGGAATAGCACGAAAGGAATCCGATCTCGAAAGGAACCGATGTTCCGGCAGTGCTGCGGCAAACAGCTCCGAGCGTGGTCAGGCTGCCGCGTTGGTGAAAATTGTCGTTCCAGCTGTAGCTGCCCACGGTGATAGCGTTCTCTGTATTGCCCGGAGCACCTACAAGGTGGCTGTAGCTTACGTTCTCCGGCGAAAAGACCGCTTGATCGTCATTGTTTACATAAAGATGAGCTTCGCTCGCATTGTTATTTGAGTTGGTGAACCAAACGCCGCCTATGCCCTGGGCAACGCTCAGCGTTGCTATATACTGCTGGGTCAGCGGATTAAGCTCGACCTTTAGGTTTTCGCCAAGAGGTGTTGCTTTTGATGCAAGCAGCATAAGCCCCTTGTCATCAGAACCCAAATAAATGCGGATCTTGGTCGCACGTTTTGCATTCCACGAAACAAGCTGCGGTTCCTTTGAGAACTTGATATGAGCGTGGATGCCGTCAGAGCCTTCGTTACCGGCCGCCAGAACCAAAGCCCTGCCGGGTTTGGTAAGCGGAAAACGGTCGTTCAGGTGACGTTCCAAAACCGTTTGGCCGTCATGGCCTGAATAGTGTCCGCCGAAACTGCCGGAAATGATAAGAGGCGTAGTTGCCGCAATCCTGTCGAGCCATTCGACCATCGGGTTCATAAGGTATGAGTTCTCAAACCCTCCGGCAAAGCCCATTGTGATACCGACGATGTCTGCCTCTGGTGCAACGCCAACGACCTCGGGCCGCTTCAGTCCGTCCGTTCCCTGATCGCCATTTCCGTTGCCGACAGCGATACCCGCGCATGCCGTTCCGTGGCCCTGCAGATCGGTTCCTGGAATGGTCACAGTCGAGGAGCGGAGTTCCGCCGTAAGCTGATCACGTGTGAAGAGCGTTCCTATCGATCCGCCATTTGGAAATTTGACCGGAGACACACTGCCGCGGCCGGGAATATACGCCATCGATGTGTCCCATAGATAGCGGAGCCGTGATGTCGGTCTGCCTTGTGAGTCATAGGTGATGAAATCGGGATGACGAAAATCAATACCTGTGTCCATGACAGCCACGATCGTGTTCTTTCCTGTAAGGCCGGAGCGTCCGCCGCGAACTATCGGTTCCGGAATCGCTTGTGATGTCAGCGGAGCTTGTGCTGCCGGTGGTGGCGGCGGAGCGTTGACCGTTGCGCCGTATTCGACGCGGACAAGGCCTCGCGACATTTCTACCGCTTCCCAGGCAGCGTCATGAGCGACAAATACATCCGCAAAGCGGCCGCTAACGGTAACAACAGTTGCACCGGCTATTCTGGATACCTTTTGATTAGAGAATACGGCGGTTCGTGCGGCCGGGGTCTCAAATTCCAAATGCAGCAAGGTGAACAATATAGGGTCGCCGTTGCTGTTCATAGCCACACCTGTTGATGCCTGTTCATCGGAAGACAAGGACCTGAGTTCCGAAAAAGATCCGATGGACATTTTGGATACTGTCGGATCCTCGGCATCGGCAATAACGATCTGCGATCCCGTCGCCGCAAGCGGATTGTCCGTTGAGTTTTGCGAATTGGACGGCGTCGGTAATCCAAGGAAGAGGATAGCGGCCAAAAGGGAATACGACACGAAGATCTGCCGAAGTCCTGCCGTTCGGGGTGAGTTTGTATAGGGTGTTTTCCTCATTTCTAGCTCCTGATCAAAATTAAGTATGGTGATCGAATATCTTTAAGTTTCAATAACTTTGTGTTTAAGATGACCGGTCAAAATTCTTTACGAGATCTTTGATGCAAGTTATGTGCTCCGGTCTTTCAATTAATACGCGTTCTTTACGGATACAGGCGGTCATCTTAATTGCATTATTGTGGTCATTAAGTTCAAGGCTGTCATCTTGGCAAGCCTCCGTATCCTTTCTGATGGAAGAACGTCCGGACACGTGTTTGATTGCAAAGAAATTTTATTTATCTGCCCGCAAACTTTTCGTTAATGTCATACCGGGCAAAAATCATCCGAAGCTCAAACATGGCAACGGTCACACACTGCTGATCCGGTGACTTGGATCAACAGCTACCGTCCTGGTCTGAAAGAATGAATTTTTGTCGTTAGTCATTGGGCTTGGCCATCAATGAAAATATCATACTTTTGCGAAAAACAAGTCCGCTTTTGCATCATTAAAACGAAGAATTGCTTTTGCATGGAACAAGGTCTAATCTTAAGTTTTTGTTAATAATCATGCTGATAAGATCAATCGAACTTACCGAGATCCTGCTTCCGCTGGTTCATTTTTTTGAAACAAGCTTTGGCCGCACCTACGAACGCCGCATAATTTTGGTGCGTATTGAGGACGCGGACGGCGCGATCGGCTGGGGCGAGATAACATGCGGCGAAGGGCCGGGCTATTCAGATGAATGGACAGATTCGGCTTGGGTAACAGCGGAAAAGATACTTGCGCCGATGGTCGTCGGCAAAGAAGTCGCGTCAGCGGCGGACGTCTGGAGCCTGATGAAATGGGCTCGCGGTCATCGCATGGCAAAGAGCGGCATTGAAACAGCATGTTGGGACCTTGAGGCAAAAAAACTCGGCGTTCCTTTGTGGAAGCACCTCGGC